>JBIIZX010000048.1:0-11722 GCA_044346055.1 Burkholderiaceae bacterium
CCCGCTGCATCCGGCCCGGTGTGTCCGTCAGTCAGCACGGCGCGCGTGGAGGCCACGTTCAGCGACAGGCGCATCAGCGTGGTCAGCAGCAGCACCGTCGGAAACGCCGCAAACTCCAGTGTCCGGCGCGTGTACACGGCCACCATCAGCACGATCAGGCTGATGGCGATGTTGAAGGTGAAGAGCAGGTCGAGCAGAAACGGCGGCAGCGGCAGCACCATCATGGCGAGCACAAGGAAGGCCAGCAGCGGCAGGGCGAGCTGCCGCCACGGCACCGCCGTGAACACCGGGTGGTTGAAGGCCGCGGACAGTCCGTTCATGTCTTAGCGATCCTTGCGCTGGCGGCGCGTTGCACCGGTGGCGCGCGGGGAGTCCTCTGGCACCAGCTCGCCGTCCTCATCGAGAGTTTCGCCAACGCGGCGCACGTAGATGTTTCGCACTGGCTCCTGGGCACTGTCATCCGCGCTGTCGTGCCCGCACTCGCTAGCGTGCTCATTCCCGTGCTGCAAGGCTTCGGGCGTCGGGTCGGTCATCATGTCCTCGCTCACCTGCTTCGCCTTTGACTACGCTTTCGCCAACGGCGCCAACGGGTCCATTCCCTCTGGCACCTCGATCTCGCCTGGTGTCTGCGGCCGCGCGCCCTCGCCCTGCTGGTGGCGCTTGAGTTGGAACACATAGGCCAGCACCTGGGCCACCGCCGTATACAAGGCGGCCGGGATCTCTGCGCCCAACTCACAATGGCGATACAGTGCGCGCGCCAAGGGCGGCGCTTCCAACCGCGGCACGTTGTTCTCGGCTGCCAGCGCCTTGATCTTCTCGGCCACCTCGTCCACCCCCTTGGCCACGACCACCGGCGCGCGGTGGCGGCCTTCCATGTACTTGAGTGCCACGGCGAAGTGGGTGGGGTTGGTGACCACGACATCGGCCTTGGGCACCGCGGCCATCATGCGTTTGCGCGCCATCTCGCGCTGTTGCTGGCGAATGCGGCCCTTGATCTGCGGATCGCCCTCGGTCTCGCGCTGCTCTTTTTTCACCTCTTCCAGCGTCATCTTCATCTTGGAGCGGAAGTAGAAAATCTGGAACGGCACATCGATCGCGGCGGTCAGCGCGAGGGTGGCCACCAGCATTGCAAGCGCCGCTGCGAACAGGGTGCCAAAGTGCGCCAGACCAGCGGGCAGCGACTCGTGCGCAAGGCCCGCAAAGCTGTCGAGATTGGTGGCGACGTACCACGCGCCAACGGCGGCCAGCAGCACGGCAACGATCAAGACTTTGATGAGACCCATCAGCGCCTGCAGCGAGAACAGGCGGCTGACGCCTGCGAGCGGGCTGATGCGCACGAGCTTCGGCGCCGCGTTTTTCGGCGCAAAGTTCCAGCCGCCGATCAACAGCGGCGCGGCAAACGCCGCCAGCAGCAGCACGCCCAGCACCGGCAAGATGGCCAAGAGACCCGCGACGGTGAGCTCGCCCAGGCGCGTGGCCATGCGCGCCGGATCGGTGGCCAGTGCGGCGTTGAAGGTGAGCCCGCGACCGATGATCTCGGTGCAGGACTTCATGAGGGGAGCTGCGAACAAGGCGCCGGCGCCGGCACCGAGCACGAGCAGGTGCGCCAGCTCGCGCGAGCGCGGAACCTGGCCTTCACGGCGCGCGTCTTCCAGCCGCTTGGCGGTTGGTTCTAGCGTGCGTTCCTGCGCGGGCTTTTCCGAATCGGCCATCGACAGCAATGAAACGAGGCGTTCGGCGCGCACCCACGGTGCGTACGCATCCCTCGTTTGAGTGGACGATTATTCGGACAAGCGCTTGCGCTCAATCGTCCGATATCGGCTGTTCCTTCGAACACTTTAGGGTTGGCGCGGACGATTTGTTGCGCGGGCCCCGGTTTGAGGCGATGAGATGGCCGGCAAACACCATCCAATCTGCAACCACGCCTTTGCCGCCGCTCGCTCAAGGCCTGTCCGCCCGCGCCGATGAGAGGACCAGAAATGTCGAAATGCGCCTGTGATGCGCGCCTGCGATGCGCGTCCGTAAGCCGTGCCCTTGAACTGCGCCTGGTTGGAGATGCCCGAATGACACGTCTGGAGCTGGTAAAGCGGATGGCCGAGAGCGCCACTCGCCCCTTGGCCGCCTTCGAAACCGCTGCCGGTGCGCTCGAGATCGCGCACGCACTGCATCAGCCCGTAGAAGTGCGGCCCATAGAAGTGCAGCCCGCTGAAATGCAGCCAGCTGCAACGCGGTCGATCGACAGTGCAGCGCCCGCAATCACGCGCGCGCCGGCTGAGCAGACCACGGATCTGTTCGTCTGGTTCGAGGACACCTCGCACCGCTCAGACGAGCGCCGCGGCATCGCCGGACTGCCAGAGGCGCTTCTGCCCTGGCCCTTTGACGGCAGCCAGAGCATGCAGGTGATCGCGCGCCGCTACGCCGAAGGCCACATGCATCTGCTGGCCGCCGTGCGCCTGCGCTGCACCGGCAGATTCGGCGAGCGCATCGCTGCCCTATACACCTCCGCCCTGTCGGTCGGCACCGTAGCCTGGATCGGCACCGGTGCGCAGTACGAACAGGCATGGGCCGAGTTGTACGGCGCCTCCTGAAGAAATCGGGCCCAGCCGCGCACGATGCACGGTGGGTGGTCACAGGCCGCCGCCGCCAGATGACGCACCGTTCGACGCGTTGCCGCAGGCAAACCGTGGGCACGTCGCACGGTGAATCGCGGCGCGGACCGCTGGGGCTCGCGTCGGGTCGTGACCACCACGCTCGAAGCGGCGGGCGACCGGCGGTGGCGTGCTAATCAGATTGCGATGCCGGAGCGGCCGATCCGTGCCACGGCCAGCGGTTGCGCACCGCCACTCAATTCGACGGTTGCGCCTCAGGCGCCTGGCTCAGCACTTTGATCAACGGGGCGATCGCGCCAGCCATGCGCGGTTCGTTGCCAGGGAGCGACTGAAGTTCGCGCGCCGCATGCCGGAACCGGAAGCGCAGCTCGCTCAGTACCGCCTCGCATTCAACCGGATCGGCCTCGACCCGCGCGCTTCCCGAGACCGTGGCGGTCATGCCGGTCGCGTGCATCGCCCACTGGCAACGCCCAAGTTCTTCGCGTACCCGATCCACGACCGCGCGCGCGGCGGCGGCAAACACGGCGCCATCCAGACGCTGAACCGCCGCTAGTGCTTGTTCGAGGGTCTTGACCAATGCGGCCAGCTCTTCACGCAGCGCGGCCTGATCCGAGCTGGCGACGTCATCGTCGCCTTTGCCGCGCAGGGCGTTGACCAGCGCAACAAACTCGGACGGAAACTCGCCTGGAACCAGCCGCAGGGCGATGGCGGCGTGACGCAGGCCAGGGCGCGCGGCGCTGACCAACTGCGTCGTCACAGCCTCCGCAGTTAGCAGGGGCCGGGCCAGGGCGCTGATGGTACGGCCCCGGCGCCCGGCCGGATAACCGCTGCCATTGAGCCGCTCATGCGATTGCTCGATCGCACCGACGATCGTCTCATCGACGCGCGCGAGGCCGCGCGCAACCAGCGCACCCACGACGGGATGCGCGCTCAACTGCCGGTGTTCGCGCGGAGTCAGTGTCGTCTGCGAGGCGAACAGGCGCGGGTTGATGTAGATCTCGCCGGCGTCGTGCAGCATGGCCGCGCGCACCAGCGCGGGCTCGGCCAGGCGCTCACCGTCGGCGACCGCCAGCGACAAGGCAACGGCAGTCACCGCACATGCGTGTTCGAACATCTCGCGCTGGCCGTCGCGCAGAACGGTCAGCAGAGTCATCTCGGTGCTGTTAAACGAAACGCTGCGCACGATGTCGAGGCTGCGGCGCAGATGCGGCGCAGCCAGCAACGCCAGGTTGGGCCGCGCCAGCACAAGGCGTTCGATGCCCTCGATCACATCGCGCGTGCCGACCGGATTCTCGACGCCGACCGATGTCTCCAGCGGGTGGCGCAGCCGCCGGTCGACCAACCGCTCCCACAGTCTGTCGTCGATCGGCTTGCCCTTGGCCCACAGCTTGACGCCGACGGTGTCATGGATGTCCTCCGACGCAAACAGCGCGCGCCGCGCCCCGACCTGCCGCAACGCGGCTGTGAAATTCGTTTGGGCATCGTCGAAATCGGCCGGCAGGACTGCGCTCACGGGTGCATCCTTTCGAGCGGACTGTGCATCTGCCAGCCCAAGGGCCGACCCATTGGCCAACCCATCGGCGCGTACATCGACCGGTAGATCGACCTTTTCATCGGCCGGTGCATTGGCCGGTGCATTGGCCGGTGCATCGGCCGGTACATCGGCCGGTACATCGGCCGGCACGTGTGGCCGTCGGCTGACGGCGCCTTGTGCACGAGCGCTAAGTCGCGGGCCATCAGAGCGTCACCGCAGGCCTGCCGGCCACCTTGCGTTGCTCGGCCTCCAGCATGTTGACGTAGCGCTGCAGCATCATGCGGGCCTGCGGGGCCAGGTTGACGAACTCGCAGCCGACGCGGCGCGCGCGCTCGGAGCGCGGCACCTGATCCAGGTGCCTGACCTTCAACGAGACAATGACCTGACCGATGCCGGGCAGATCCAGGTAACAGCCCTCGATCGTCATGCCCTGCGCCAGTGCGAACTTGTCCGGGTAGTCCATGACTGCCAGACCGCCGATACCGATGTCGAACAGAGCAAGTTTTTCATAGGTCGTCGCGCCCCTTTCGCTGGCGCCCTCATCATGGCCGACACCCTCGGCACCGTCGGCACCTTCAACGTAGGGCACAAGACACATGGCCGGCTTGCCGCTGGGCGACGTGACGCGAAAAAAGTCGCGCCGCTGCAGGCGCAAGACTTCGGGCGGCAGGCCGACGCGCAAGGCGGGCTTGCCGTCGTGCAGCGTCGCCTGCGCCATACCGGCACGAAACTGCACCTTGATCCGCTCCAGAAACGCGACAAATACCAGCTCACCGGCCGCCAGCAGGCGGCCCAGCGCGAGGTCGTCGCCGGGGACATCGAAAATCACTTCGTCGACGTCCGGGTGGACGGCGAGCAGCGTCGTCACGGCAAAGCCGGCGTGGCGGTCGTAGTACACGGTCGCGAGGACTGCCTGCTCGCCAAGCTGGCGCAGCATCGAGATGATCTCGGCGCGCGCATAGACCACGAAGCGCTCCAGCTCCGGTGCCTCGGGTTCGGGAAAGGGGTTGGTGTAGCCCATGGTCAGTTGTCGATTGCGTGTACGCGATCCGCTGCGCGGCTCGCACGTGCACGCAATCGAGTCGAATCAGGGCGGCCGCCTTTGGGCGGCCAGGCGTCGGCCGCCAACACAAAAGCAACGCGCGCGTTGAGCTTCGCATGGCGCGATCCGTCGGCATCGCTCGAGTTGCGGGGCAAGACGGCCGGGATCATTCGCGCTGCCCGGCCTGCCGCTCCAGGCAATGGACCCAGGCCAGCACCTCGGCCACGGCGATGTACAGCGCCGGCGGAATGTGCCGGTCAAGATCGACCTGCATGAGCAGCGACACGAGTTCGCGCGATTCGTGCACCGGCACGCCAGCCGCGCGCGCGCGCTCGATGATCTCCTCGGCCAACCACCCGCTGCCCTTGGCGGTGACGCGCGGAGCGCGGCCGGCTTGGCGATCGACCGCGGCGTAGGCAAGCGTTGCCGCTCGGCGCGGCGGGCCCGATGCATCGGGCAAGGCAGGTTCGACGCGCGCGTTCATGCGACCCTCCTCATGACGCGGCCTGCGTCGGCACGACTTGCAGCGACACAGGTGTCAGTCCCCGTGCCTGAAACTGGTCTGCCAGCGTGTCGAGGTCGGGTGCCAGGCGCTCGGGCACGGCGCTGCGCACGGTGGCCGCGACCGCCTCGCCGGCCATGCGCAGCGCGATCTCGACCGCACCAAGATGCGGCAGATCGAGCGCGAGTCGGACGCTGAACACCGGCGGCATGTCGGCCGGCGCCTCGGGAGCGCGCGGCTCGCGCTCCACCGTCATGCGTAGCGGCTGCCCGGGCCAGGCAGGCCCGGCAAGCGCAAGCGCCTGCCGATCGAGCACGGCGAGTTGCCCGGACACGCGCTGCGCGTGGGCATCTGCGTCGACCTGGCCGCCGGCACCCAGGTGCAGCAGTTCCGCGCGCAGGTCATCGCTGTTGCGCGTGCCTTGCTGCCATTGCGCCAGATGCGACTCGTAAAACAACCCGCTGTTTTCGAGTTGTTGCCGCAAGCGCAGAGCGATCGCGCCAACTGCGGCGGCCGGCGCCGCTGCGAGTGCCGTGGAGTCGGTCAGCGGCGAGCTGAATCCGATCGCGGGCATCGTCTGGTCGCGCGTTGCCGCGTTCTCGCGCGGGGCCAGGGCACGCAACAGTTCGCGCGCGGCGCCGGCCGTCATTGCCGCGGCCGCGTGCTGGACCGACAGCAACTGTGTCGCGGCCGCCTGCGCTTGCGCGCCTGTCACCCAGGCTCGGGCAGTCGACTCGTCGGCGCGGTGCGCGGCGGTCCGGGCCGGCGCCGGGCTCGGTCCCGCAGCGCCGGCTGCGGCGCCTGGGTCGCGCGCTGCCACGGCCCCGAGTTGAGCGAGCAGCGCTTCGCGCAACGCCGCCGGGATCGGAATCTGCCGCGTCCCCAGATCCAGCCACGCGGACTGTGCGTCACTCGATCCGCCAGGCGGCAAGATCAGAGCCATGGCGCGCGCGCCATCGGCCAGCTGCGCTCGTACGTCGCGGGCCAGCTGCGCCATCGTCGCTTCGCCCGGCGTCTGCAACAGCGGCAGCAGCACGCTTGGCGCCAGCGCGATGCGCTCGGCGCCGGCGCGCGGATTGGTTGTGCCGGTCTGTCGCGCCGCATTGGCAACAATGCTCAGATCCACGCCGGTCAGCCCCCGCGCCGCTGGCGGCGTACGGCGCCGAACACTTGTTCGAGTTCCTTCAGCCAGGGCTCGGAGCGGGCGCGGATCCCGGCGTCGTCGGCCAGGATCTCGCGCAGCAGCTGCACGCGCCGCCGTTGCTCATCGCGGTTGAGCGTGCCTTGCGCCGTGGCCGCCTGCAGGCGCGCGATCAGCGCACGGCACTCGGCCTCGATCTCGGTCACGCGGCGCCAGTCGTCTGCACGCGCAGCCGCCAGCATGGCGTGGCTCGCGCGCGCGATTGCCTCGTAGTGCGACATGAGCGATCCGCTCTTGCCGAGCGCACCTGAACGACCGTCGTCAGGCATGCGACCGCTCCACTCAGGCGGTGGCCACCCGCCGCAGGGGCTGCGGGTAGGCGCCGCCGAATAAGCGCGTCACGGACGGTGCGGCGGCGGTCGCGCTCGCCTGCGAAACCGCCGGAATTTGCGAGTCAGCGGAACTCGTTGCGGCCTGCGTCGCGGTCGACTGAGCAGACACCGCCGGCGCCTCCGCCTTGCGGATCTGCATCCAGGCGCCGCGCAATTGATCGAGCAGACCGATCACTTCCACGAGCGCGGCTGCGTCGTTGCGCAGGTTCGCCTGCAACAGCCGCATGGTCATGTACTCGTACAAATCGCGCAGCCGCAGGGCTAGCTGACCGCCGGCGGACTGATCGAGGCTGGCCTTCAGGCCTTCGTCGACGATGCGGGTGGCTTTCGACAAGGCAGCCGCCTTGTCCACGATGCGTCCCGCCTGCATTTGGCCAAGGCCCTGGCGTGCAGCCTCCAGTGCGCCGTCGAACAGCATCAATACCAAGGCGTGCGGATCGGCGGCCGCGAGACTCGCACCGGTGTCAACGGCCACCTTGCTGTAGGCCTTGGCTCCAAAACCGTTCATGGCTCCTCCAACTGATGATGCATGGCCGATGTATCGGCGGACCGAGCGGGAGCTTGAATCGGCCAATGAATTGGTCGGTGAATCAGTCGATGAATCAGTCGAGCGCGGCGGCGCCGCGCCTAACGGCTGCTACTCGAGCCGGGCAGCTGACGCAGTGCGCCGGCCAGCGCATTGCTGGTGCCCTGGCTGGTTTGCAATTGGGCATCGAGCGCGGCGTACTGCTTGCGCAGGCGCTGCTCGATCAGGTCGAGCCTCACGTTGTAGCGATCCTGCTGCTTGTCGAGCTGCGATATCTGCGACTGCAGGCTCTTGGTGCGCGCGGGCAGCAGTCCGTCGACGTCGGTGACGGCAGTGGCGAGGGCCTGCAACTGCACGGCGAACCCCTGGGCCGTGGCCGTCGTGGACGTTGTCGTGAACAGGCGGCTCAATCGGCCTGGGTCATTGAGGGCGCTATCCAGGCGTCCCGCGTTGACGCTGAGGACTCCGTCCCTGCCGGCTTCGATCCCGATGGCCGAGAGGTTCGTGTAGTCGCCCGGCGCCGCGGTCATGGCGCCGCGCACGAGCGTCCGCACTTGCGACTGCAGCGCGCGGACGGCGCTGTCCCCATTCAGAATGGCGCCGCGGCGGTTGGCCGTATCGTAAGAGGTGACGTCGCGGATCAGTTTGTCGAAGTCGTTATAGGCCTTCACGAATCCATCGATCGCCGCCCGCGCCGTTGCATTGTCGCGATCGACGACGATCGTGGACACGGTGTCCGTCGACGCCTTGCGCAAATCCAGGCTCACGCCTTCGATCGCGCCCGTGACCTTGTTCGACGACGCAGTCAGCGCGAGTCCGTTGATCTCGAAGCTCGCGTCGGCGGCGGCACGGGTCTGGATCAACTGGCGGCCAGTCGCCGTCGTCTGCCCCGGTGGCAACGCGACCGTCGGGTCGAAGGACAAGCGCGACAGGCCGGCGCCATTCGAATTGTCGCCGTCGTCATCGGCGACCGTGATGCGGATTGTGTTGGCAATCCCGGTGTCGCCGGCAACGACCGTCAGGCGGGTGCCGTTGTTGTCGGTGACCAGGCCCGCGCTCACGCCCAGCTTGGCGGCATTGATGGCGTCGCGCACGCCAGCCAGTGTGTTGTTTCCGCTATCGATGACGATCGGCGTCGCCGTGCCACCCGCCGTGGGCGTGAACACGCCGCCGGCAAGGCTGCCCAGTTCGATTGTCAGCGTTCCGGTTCCGAGCGTCGCGCCGGCGGCAAACGCCTCCGAGGCCAGAGACTGCGAGGATGCGAGCGCCGAGACTTTCAGTGCATAGTTGCCGACGGTGGCCTTGCTGCTGTCGGTGACCGCGGCGGTGGCCCCGTCGCCGGCCACGCTGGCACGCAGTCCGCCAAAGGTCGCGGTCTTGGCAAGGGTCGCCGCCGCAATCTGCAGGCTCGACACCGCCCCCTGCACGCGTGCATAAGCCGCGATGCGTGAGGTGATTTGCGCTTCCTGCTGCGTCAGGGCCTGCAACGGCCGGCGCTCCAGCGTCATGAGCTGGGAGACGATGCCGTTGACGTCAATGCCCGACGAACCGCCGACTGAACTGGTCGCCATCGATGCTCCTTGGAGACGCTTACGCGTCCGTGCGCAGCAGCACGCCGGCCGAGCTGTCCTCCGCCAGCGCGCGCGCGATGGCGAGCATTTCCCGGGACGGGATTTGCCGCACCACTTCGCCGGTCTGCGAGTCCACCAGTCTGAAGACCATGCGTTCCACGACATCGTCGAATTCGATGGTCAATTTGCTGCCATTTTCGGCCAGCCGCCGACTGGCTTGTGCTGCAGCTTGTGCTGCGGCTTGTGCCGACGCCTGCGGCGCAACTTCCGCAGCCTGGCTGCGACCCATGGCAGCACGCGCCAGGATCACATCGATGGCGGCGGCACTGCCGCTGGCGCTCACCGGCTCCGGCGGGCCTTCCGCGGCCGCGCGCGCGCCACCGCCAACGGCGGGCGGGATACTTTGCGCGATCGACTCGATTTTCATAGGCTCGGCAGACAAGGTTCAACCAAGTTCGTCCTCTGTAACGGCAGATTCGCGCGATTCTTGAGACCGCCGGCGGCGCTTGCACAGGGAACCGGCACCATGCGAGCGAAAAAAAGGGCGCCAGACGGCGCCCTTTGCACTTCGATCGGCCTTGCGGGATCAGCCGCGCAGCAGCGCCAGCACGCCCTGCGGCAGCGCGTTGGCCTGCGCCAGCATTGCCACACCCGCCTGTTGCATGATCTGGCCCCGCGTGAGCCGCGCCGTCTCCGCCGCGTAGTCCGTGTCCATAACCCGCGACCGCGAGGCCGTGAGGTTCTCGCTCGACGTTTGCAGGTCGCGGATGGTCGACTCGAAGCGGTTCTGGACCGCACCCAGCTTGGCGCGTTCGCTCATGACCGACGCCAGAGCAGCGTCGAGGGAGGAGATCGCCGTGTTCGCGCCGCCAACGGTCGACAGGTCGATGTTCGACAGCGCCGTGCCGGACAGGGTGGTGCCGGTCGTCGCCGCAGTCAAGCCGGAGTTGGTGACCGTGCCGCCAACGATCAGAGACCCACCCTGCGCGCCACTGAAGGTGACCGTATAAGTGGACTCGGTCGTGGCGGCCGCGCCAAGACCGGTCGCGGCAGCCGTCAGCGTGGTGAAGGAGTGCGTGATGTTGCGACCATCGGCCGCCGTCATCACCACGCCCGAGCCGTTGTCTGTCGCGGTCACGCCGGTGGCGGCCGAGATCGCATTGATTCCAGCAACCACCGCGGTACGGCTCGTTGCAGCGCTGAGGGTCGTCGTGATGTTGCCCGTCGTCACGCCATTGATCGTAATGGTGCCGGTCAGTGCGGCCGGAGTCATCGCCGAGGCAGCAACGGTCGTGGGGCCGGTCACGGCTGCGCGCACACCACTGATGCCGGCGGCGTTGATCGCGTCCGTTAGCGCCTTGGCATCGGCGGCGATCGTCGCGGTGCCCACCGCCGTGCTGTTGATCGTCAGCGCGGCCAGGTTGACGTTGGTCGTGCCATCGAGCGCGCCGCTCGTGACGGACGCCGTGAACTGCTGGCCGAGGTTGGCCGACCGCGCGCTGGCGATCGAGGCCACCGAAATCGTCTGGTTGGCATTCGCCCCGACCTGGAACTGCTGCGAAGTGAACGTGCCGTCGAGCAGGTTGATCCCGTTGAACTGCGACTGTGTGGCAACACGATCGACTTCGGCCACGAGTTGCGCGGCCTCTTGGTTAAGCGCGGTGCGGTCGACCGCGCTGTTGGTGCCGTTGGCAGACTGCACCGCCAATTCGCGAATGCGTTGCAGGGCGTTTGAAACCGACCCCAGCGCGCCTTCGGCCGTTTGCGACAGCGAGATGGCGTCCTGGGCGTTGCGGGACGCCTGATTCAGGCCGCGGATCTGCGAGGTGAACCGCTCGGAGATCGCCAGACCGGCGGCGTCGTCCCTGGCGCTGTTGATCCGCAGACCAGAAGACAGGCGCTGGAGCGCGGAACTCTGTGACATCTGCGAGATGTCGAGGTTGCGCTGCGTATTCAGCGACGCAATATTGGTGTTGATGATTTGTGGCATTGCAGAAGCTCCTTCTCAGATCAGACTCGAAAAGCAGCCGCGTGGACAGTGGGTTTCGCGGGCGCTTTCACCGTTGCCCAAGCGGCTGCACTTCATGGAAGTACGTCGCGTTGGTCACGCGACTATTTGTGTCGCGTTGAAATCAATATCGGGACGGGTCGGCACGAACTTGAGGAAGCAGGCAGCCAGAAACGGGCTTGCAGCGCTTGAGCAAGGGGCGCTTTGTGCGGCAATTTGCGCAGCTTGGTTCTTGCGCCGAGGGCGGGCGGATTGCGCCGCATCAGGACTGCGTATCGGCGCGGTGTGCGGCGGACTTGAGCGCTGCCTTCGAGTAAGACCAGGTACCCAGGCGGTCGAGCCGCCCCGAGCGGAAATGGGACGGTCGACGCATTAGGCATTAGGCATTAGGCATTAG
>JBIIZX010000420.1:0-3495 GCA_044346055.1 Burkholderiaceae bacterium
GGCAGCGTTCACCAGCGCCATCACGGCGCCCACGGCGGCAAAGCTCCATGCCAGCCTCCGCACGTCGACATCGTTGTAGGCCACGTACAGCGACAGGCGCTGGCCCAGGTAGCGGCCGCCGCGCAGGGCGTCGATGGCGAAGAACGCTGCGCCCAGCAAACCGAGGTAGGTCGACTTCAACTGCACCGCGAGCTCAGAGTCGAACAGCCAAGACAGGCTGGCCGACAGCAGCAGCATCACGACGCCAAAGAGCGCGAGCCCGCCCAGGAGGTCGATCTTCCTGCTGAGCACGCGGTCGAGCACCCATTGCACGCCATACAGCGCAAGGCCCGCACCGGCGGCAATCAGGGCAGCAGAGGGGAGGTCCGTCAGCTTGGCCGCAATGAAGAAGAGCACGCCAAGCGCAACGTCCGTGATGATGGCCGGCGCGTTGCGCTTGAGCTTGTCGAAATCCTCGCCGCTGTCCTGCCGGCGCCCGGCGTCAGCGGCCATCGGCGTCCCCGCCTGCTTGGTTGTTGCTGACGGCGTTCTCGCCGACGGCGCTATCACCAACGCTCGCACCAACGCTCGCGCCCACCTGGTTCTTGCGCTGTTGCCACAGCACATCGCTGCCGCCGCCCGCGCGGTTGAGAACGCGCGCCAGCACGAACATGAGATCGCTCAGGCGGTTGACGTACTGCAGCGGCAAGGGATTGAGCGTCTCGTGCGCACCCAGCTCAACGATGTTGCGTTCGGCGCGGCGGCACACGGTGCGGCACACATGCGCCTGCGCGGCTGCGCGGCTGCCGCCGGGCAGGATGAACTCCGCCAGCCGCGGCAGCGTGCCGTTGTAGTCCGCCAGCCGCTCGTCCAGCCGCGCCACCTGCACGGTCTTGAGCATCGTGTAGCCGGGGATGCATAACTCGCCCCCGAGATCGAACAGATCGTGCTGGATATCCACCAGATCGCGCCGCACCTCGTTCGGCAGCGTTTCGGTCAGCAGCAGGCCGATGTGCGAGTTCAGCTCGTCCACATCCCCCATCGCCTGCACGCGCAGCGCGTCCTTGCGGGTGCGGGTGCCATCGCCCAGGCCCGTGGTGCCGTCGTCACCGGTGCGCGTGCTGATCTGCGAAAGTCGATTACCCATCTGGACCAGCCATTCCCATAAATGCACTGACTCGCGCATGGGCGCGGGCCCTGCCTACAATTGAATCGCTTCTGCCTTGAAACCAAGCTCGAACCCCAGCCCAAGCGCAAGCAAAGTGTCACCCCAAGGCCCATTATGAACGCGCCCCTCGCCGCCGCTGCCCTGCACCCGCCCTTGCGCAAACCCCTGCCGGCCGGCTTTGTCGACAAGCTCAAGCGCAAGTTTGGTGACAACGCCTCCGTGGCGGCCGCGGTGTGCGAGCACCACGGGCGCGATGAGTCGCCTTACGCCCCTGTGCCGCCGGATGCGGTGGTGTTTGCCACCAGCACCGACGACGTTGTCGCGCTGGTGAATCTTTGCGCCGAACATCGCGTGCCGCTGATTCCCTACGGCGTTGGCTCGTCGATCGAAGGCCATCTGCTGGCGGTGCAGGGCGGCGTGAGCCTGGATCTGTCGCGCATGAACCAGGTGCTCGCCGTCAACGCCGAGGACCTTACTGTGACGGTGCAGGCCGGCGTGACGCGCAAGCAGTTGAACGAGGAGATTCGCGGCACGGGCCTGTTCTTTCCGATCGACCCGGGGGCCGATGCCAGCATTGGCGGCATGGCGGCCACGCGCGCCAGCGGCACCAACGCCGTGCGCTACGGCACCATGCGCGAGAACGTGCTCGGACTGACGGTCGTCACCGCCGAAGGCAAGGTGATCCGCACGGCGCGCCGCGCGCGAAAGTCGAGTGCCGGCTACGACCTCACGCGCATCTTTGTCGGCAGCGAAGGCACGCTCGGCGTGATCACGGAAGTGGCAGTCCGTGTGTATCCGCAGCCCGAAGCCATCTCGGGCGCGGTGTGCTCGTTTGCGAGCGTGCAGGCAGCGGTGGACACGACCATTGCCACCATCCAGATGGGCATTCCGATCGCCCGCTGCGAGCTGCTCGACGCGCTCACGGTCAAGGCGGTGAACGCCTACAGCAAGCTCACGCTGCCGGAGCTGCCGATGCTGCTCTTTGAGTTTCACGGCTCCGAGAGCAGCGTCAAGGAGCAGGCCGAAGCGGTGCAGGAGATCGCGCGCGACCATGGCGGACGCGACTTTCAGTGGGCCGTCACGCCCGAGGAGCGCACGCGCCTGTGGACCGCTCGGCACAACGCCTACTTTGCCTGCCTGCAGCTGAAGCCCGGCTGCCGCAGCTGCACCACCGACGTGTGCGTGCCCATCTCGCGCCTGGCCGAATGCATCGACGAGACGCTGCAGGATCTTGCGCAAAGCTTCCTTCCCGCGCCCATCCTTGGTCACGTGCGCGATGGCAACTTCCACTGCGCGATCCTGGCCGACCCCAATGATCCAAGGGAACTGGCCGAGGCCGAGCGCCTGAACCAGAGCATCGTCACGCGCGCGCTACGCATGGACGGCACCTGCACCGGCGAGCACGGCGTGGGGCTGCACAAGATGCGCTTCCTGCTCGAAGAACACGGCGAAGATGCAGTGGAGCTGATGCGGCGGCTTAAGCGCGCCTACGACCCGCTGAACATCCTCAACCCCGGGAAGGTCGTCAGGCTTTAGTGCTGCACCCTTTAGCGCTTGGCAACAACCCTGTTCACATAGAGCGGCCCGGTGTTCCCGCGCAGGCGGGAACCCAGTGACTTTCGAGGCAAGCCGCTGGGCCCCCGCCTGCGCGGGTGCGACGATCCTGCCCCACTGAACGGTAGTGGGCTTGGCAACGTTCGCGTATTGCAGTCCGGGTGAACAGACCCAACGCAACCAGGACTACCGCAGCAATAGCGCCCCGTCATCGAACGCGTCGTTGATGCGCTGATACTGCACGTGGTCGCGCCAGGCGCCGTCGATGAAGAGGTAACGCCGCGCCAGCCCGGTGCGCTCAAAGCCAAGCGCTTCCAGCGAGCGCAGGCTGCGCAGGTTTTCCGGGTGCACGTTGGCCTCAAGACGGTGTAGCTTGAGCTCGCCAAAGGCATAGCCGATCACGGCGTGCAGCGCTTCGCGCATCAGGCCCTGGCCTTCATGCGCGGCGTCGATCGCGTAGCCCAGCATTGCTGACTGAAATGGGCCGCGCGCGATCTGCGTGAGGTTGATGCGGCCCACCATCAGCGACGGCGCCGCTTTGCGCAACGCAGCCAGCGGGACCGCCGTGCCTGCCTCGAACTCCGCTTGCGAGCGCGCCAGCTGCTGCAGCCAGTAGTCCACGGTCAGCAGACCGCGCGGCCGCGGCGGATCCCACGGCCGGAAGTGATCGTCGTTGCGCGTGAAGAACGCTAACCCGGATGTTTCATCAGTCACTGTTGTATGGGCCTGGTGGAGCAAGTGACCGTGCCATTTGGGCGGTTCTGATGGTGTAACCGGTGCATTGATGCGCTGCT
>JBIIZX010000422.1:0-3493 GCA_044346055.1 Burkholderiaceae bacterium
CCTCGGTTGTCTGCAGGCCTCGTTCTCCTCTGACAACGCGCGTAAGCACGTGGCCGCTGACCTCATACTGGTGAAATATCCGGGCTAGACTCCCGGCGATAACCTTGCCGGAGTCCGCCTGATGTCCCGCCGCACACTGTCTATCGACGACACGCTGCTCGCCTATGTGCACGAGCACACAGCGCGCGAGCATCCGGAGCTTGCCCGGCTGCGCGAGTTCACGGCGAGTTATCCGCGCGGCGGCATGCAGATCTCGCCGGAACAGGGCGCGTTGCTGCAGTTGCTGATCAAGCTCATGGGCGCGCGCCGCACCATCGAGGTGGGCGTGTTCACCGGCTACAGCGCGCTTGCCGTTGCGCTCGCCCTGCCACCCGATGGCACCATCCTCGCCTGCGACGTCAGCGACGAATTCACCTCCATCGCCCGGCCCTACTGGCAGCGCGCTGGCGTGGCCGGCAAGATCGACCTCGTGCTCGAGCCCGCACTGCACACGCTCGATGCGCGCATCGCCGCTGGCCAATCGGGCCAGTTCGACTTTGCTTTCATCGATGCCGACAAGTCCAACTACGACGGCTACTACGAGCGCTGCCTGACCCTGCTGCGACCCGGCGGTCTCATCGCCATCGACAACACGCTGTGGTCAGGCCGCGTGGCGCAGCCAGTGGATGCAGTCAAGGACGCCGACACCGCCGCCCTGCAGCGCCTGAACGACAAGCTGCCGGGCGATCAGCGCATCGACCTCGCGCTGCTTCCGATTGGTGACGGGCTGACGCTGGCGCGCAAGCGCTGAGTGCCAAGTGCCAAGTTCGATGTGACAGGCGCCATGACGATCACCATTCGGCGGCTCGACGAGAAGTTTCCGGAACCGTGGTTCTCGAAACTCCAGCGCGCGGTGTTCTCCGATGTGCAGCACGAGTCCGCCGCCTTCGCGGAAGTCGTGGCAGCGGAGCGGGCTGGCGCAGCCGGTGTCGAAGAACCGAACATCGCCTACTCGCCGATGGTGCGCTTCGGTGCGTACATCGACGCGTTGGATGGCGAGGCAGCCGTTGGCGACGCGGCGCAAGGCAACGACCAGCTCGTCGGCTGGTCGTGTGGCTGGATGGAGCGGCGCAACTGCTTCTACATGGCCAACAGCGGCGTGCGGCGCGAGCATCGGCGCGCCGGCATCTACGCGGCGCTGCTGGAGGCTGTCGTGAGCCATGCGCGCGAGCTCGGTGCGCACATGGTGCGTTCGCAGCACTCGGTCCTGAACAACCCGGTCATCGTGTGCAAGCTGCGGCGCGGGTTTCACATTTCCGGGCTGAATTCCTCGGCACAGATGGGCACCCTGGTCGAACTGGTGCTGCACCTGTCGGAGCCGCGCTACCAACTCTATCGCTCACGGGTCGTGCCGCTTGTGCGGTCGCGTGAAGACTGACGATCGACACCCGGTCGTCGCGCTCTGCACTTGCCACCACCCCCGCACGCTGAGGCCTGCGGCAGCGCCTCGCGGCAGCTCTCGCAGAATTTGGCCTGCGGCGACAGCCCGGCGGCGCCGCAGCCCGGGCAGTCTTGGCCTGCTGGTCGGCGTCGGTGGGATTCGCGAAGCGAAGTCCAGCCAGCGGCGCGCTTCAGACATGCCGCTCACCGGCAAGAAGTGCGGAGCATCGTTTGCCGCTCGCCGGAATGATCCGCTCTGCGCGCCAATGCGACTGCTCGCACCGGGTAACAGTGGCATCCGACCAGCATTCAAACAGACCGCTGGGCTACGGCCGGTTCCCGGTTCGCATCGCGTGCGACAAGGGCGGGCGAAGCGCAGTACGCCCGTGCGGCTAGCCGCCAAGCGAGCCGAGGCCCTTAGTGACGGGGCGGCGGAAACTGCGACCTTGATCGAACCTGCCAGGAAGTCGAGCGTGGCTCCTTCCCACGCCTCAGTTAGTTGACTAGCCGCTGAATCCGCCGCCAGACCGCCCAGCGGGCGCCCGCGTCGGACGTTCCAATGTCTTGCCGCTTTCGTCGACCGTACGCCACGTGATGCGTCCATTCGGAGCGATCACCGCAACCGAAGTCACCGGGCTCGAACGTACGTCAAATGGCACGGCACGACCGAGTTGCTCGAACCGGTGGAAATCGCGCGCGTTGACTTCGATCCGCTGATTGGTCTCCCAGTTGTGTATGACAACCGGGTTGTTCCAGTCATACCGATCGACGAGGCCGGTCTTGACGCCACCGGTTACCTGGACGCGGCCCTGCGCATCCTTCGCAACCACCAGATCGGCATCCGAGCGGACGGTGAATGAGCCTAGTGCCGGGTAGTGGTCGGTGTTGGGAAACGCCTGCTTGTATTCCTTGCTCAGGATCTGTGCGTCCCAGTGATCACGCAGGCGCACGGACTGTCCAGGCTTGAGCTTGGTCGCGGCTTGCCGCACCTGCGCCTCGAAGCGGGCCAGATTCTTGTCCAACCCCTTGGTCCAGACAGTGGGCAGACCAAACAGCCAGCGGCCCGAGACCGTAAGCACCGCATGCGGGTCGCGGTTGGTCTGGTACATCTGGACCATGCCGGCGGCCACCGGGAATCCGTTGCGCAGCCCGTACTCGCGCACGTTGGCCAGGACTGCGCCTACATAGGTCTGGACATCCTGGTCGTAGTTCCGGTTGCGCGGGTCGAGGCGGACGATCTCAGGTAGGTCTGGCCTGCCGCGGCTGTCACCCGGGTCGAGCTGTACCTGAGCCAAAGGGCCGACCGGCAAGCCGCTCTCAGCACCGCTACCAGTCGCAAAGCCCACGGGGTTCCTGATCACGTGCCCTCCTTGATGTCGACGTCGTCTGCTGCGCCGCAGACGGCAGAAACGCATTTGGAGCTTGCCGGCCAGCGCATTGGAAAAACTTTGTGGCGCTTTGCTCGCGTGTCAGCGGCAATTCTAAAACTCCCCACGTGAGGCGAACAGAATCTCCCCACCCCTTGCTTCAAGACGTGGAAGATGCAAGAGCGAGATCGATGAGTTGTTGGCCGCTGCCATTGCCGCGCCCGCGGGGGCGCGGAGGACGCGGTGGTTGGTCAAGAACGGTGGCAGTTGATCCGCCCGCAGCGAGCGGCCGGCGTGAGCGTGTCGCAGCTGGCGCGCGAGTCGGGGCGGAGCGCAAGACTGTGCGACGCTGCTTGGACAGCGACAGTCCTCTCAGCGGCCGACGGAGGGCGACCCGCTCCTGGCCGAGCATCACGCGTGTCTGGCGCCACGCTGGGGCGGCTAGGCCACAGCTCGGGCGTGGTGGGAGGTATTCGCGCAGGCCGCACCCCGCGTTGAACGGCTGTGTTGGATCTTCACCTCCACGCATACACCCAGCTGAGCGCAGCTTCTCCAACGATGGTGGTTCCAACTGTGTCGCTACCGGACAAGCTCACCGGCCGGTTGGTCGGTCGCAGCGCCGAATGGAGCGTCAGGCAATCAAGGCCGCCGACGCTCGGCAACACGTGAGCATTGTCCACCCACTTGACTCGCACACGCTGCTCACG
>JBIIZX010000423.1:0-3492 GCA_044346055.1 Burkholderiaceae bacterium
GCAGCACAAACGGCACCCCATGGCAACGCACGCCCCGCTGCTACGCTCCAGAAGATGACGACAGCCTCTTCCCCCGCCTCGCCCGCTACCTCATCCACCGCCTTCACCGCCCTGGGCGTGTCGCCCGCCCTGGCCAAGGTCCTCGCGACCCTTGGCTACGAAGAGCCCACGCCCATCCAGCAGCAAGCGATTCCGCCGTTGCTCGCCGGTCGCGACTTACTGGGACAAGCAGCCACCGGCACGGGCAAGACGGCAGCCTTCGCGCTGCCGTTGTTGCAGCGGGTGATGGAGCGCAAGAGCGCCGCGGCCTCGCCCGCTGCGCTGGTGCTGGTGCCCACGCGTGAGCTCGCAATCCAGGTGGCCGAGGCGCTGCACAGCTATGGCAACGCGCTCGGCGCGCTCACGCTGCCCATCTATGGCGGCGCACCGTTTGCGCGTCAGGCGCAGATGCTCAAGCGCGGCGTGCACGTGGTGGTGGCAACGCCGGGCCGGGCGCTGGACCATCTGCGGCGCGGCACGCTGTCGCTGGCCACGGTGCAGATGCTGGTGCTCGATGAAGCCGACGAGATGCTCGACATGGGCTTTGCCGAGGATATCGAACAGATTCTTGGCGCCGCACCCGAAGGACGGCAGACGGCGCTGTTCTCGGCCACGCTGCCGCCGCGCATCGCCGGCATCGCCGACAAGCACCTGCGCGAGCCGGTGCGTGTGCAGATCGCGCGCGAGAAAGCCGCCGCCGGCGCCAAGCCGCGCGTGCGGCAGACCGCCTACATCGTGCAGCGCGCGCACAAGATAGCCGCACTCGGCCGCGTGCTCGATCTCGAAGCGCCGTCGCTGGCGGTGGTGTTTGCACGCACCCGCACCGAGGTCGACGAGGTGGCCGAGAAGCTGCGCGGGCGCGGCTTTCAGGTCGAGTCGCTGCACGGCGGCCTGTCGCAAGACCAGCGCGACCGCGTGATGAAGCGCGTGCGGGCCGGCAGCGGCGATGGCAAAGGCGCCGGTGGCAAGGGCGCGGGCGTTGATCTGCTGGTGGCCACTGATGTGGCCGCGCGCGGCATCGACGTCGAGCATCTGTCGCACGTCATCAACTTCAACGTGCCCGCCTCGCCCGAGAGCTATGTGCACCGTATTGGCCGCACCGGCCGCGCCGGGCGCGAAGGTGTCGCCATCACGCTGGTGGAGCCGCGCGAGCACCGGCTGCTGCGCAATATCGAGCAGCTCACGCGCACCAAGATCGAGGTCACCAGCCTGCCGACGCCGATGGAAGTGCGGGCGCGCCGGCTCGACCTGACCGCGGCCGCGCTGCGTGCCGAGCTCGAAGCCGGCGCGTTTGACGGCTTTCGCGGCGTGGCCGAGGCACTGGCGGGCGAGTTCGATCCGCTCGACGTTGCAGCCGCCGCAGTGAAGCTCGCGCACGAGGCGACGCAAGGCGGGCGCGATGACAGCGCGGGTGACGAGCACATTCCGTCGATCGTGCCCGGCAGCGAGGGCGCTCGCGGTGACTACGCCAAGCGCAAGGGCAAGGCGCGCAGCAATGAGCGTTGGGACAATGACCCGCGCGAATCACGCGAACGCAGCGAACGTAGCGAACGCAGCGAGCCACGCGCCGCGAAGGACGCACGGGGCGGCAGCGCAGCGCCAGCGCGCAAGCCAGACAGCTTCCCGCGCGACGAGCGCCCAGGCGGCCGCAAGCCGCCGCGCGCGAGTGCCACCATGGTGCGCGTCTGGGTCAGCCTCGGACGCCAGGCAGGCCTGCGCCCGGCCGATCTGGTGGGCGCCATCGCCAACGAAGCCGGCATCGACTCGCGCGACATTGGCGCCATCGATATCGAAGACCGTTTCTCGCTGGTCGAAGTCTCCGACCAGGTGGCCGAGCGCGCCGTGCAGGCGCTGCGCGCCACCTCCCTGCGCGGCCAGCGCGTGGTGGTGCGGCGGGATCAGCCCAAGCGCAGCACGGTGGCAGCGCCGCCTGCACCGGGCAAGAAAGACAAAGCCCGCAAGCACTCACAGCCCTGACACGCAGCCTTCGGCTGGTCATGCAAGCGCTGCTTGGGGCGCTCCACCGCCGTTCGCTGGCAGACCAATCGCATTGCGCACGCGGCGCGCGCGCCCGTCCTTCAGGCGCGCGGCCAGCGGCCGCGGAGTACGTCCCAGGTCATGCGGTGGTTGGCAACGATGAACCACCAGCGCGGAAAGTCGCTGCGCAAGAAACGCAGGTCGCCGATCGCAGCGTTGCGCTCCAGCAGGCGATGGCCCAGTAGTCCCGGCACCGCGTGCACCACCGGGAACAACAGCACCAGCCACGGCGAGGCAGACAACAACGTGAGCGGCAGCCAGGCGAGGCCCGCCAGCGTGCCGGCAACGTGCAGCGCAACGTTCAGCGGCTGCTGATGTTCTGGCAGGAAGTGCTCGAGATAAAAGTTGGCAAAGCGCAGGGATCGGACAGTCGTCGGGATCGACACGGGGACCTCCATGTGTTGATGATCGGGCAAGGCCGCATAATGCGAGCAAATGCTCGTATTGATCTACTCGCATCCGGTCGCGCCTCCTGCCTATGCCGCGTAGCGCGCTCAAGCCTCGCAAGGCGCCTGTGCAGCACCGTTCACGCGCCACTGTGCAGGTCATCCTTGAGGCAGCGGCTCGCGTTTTGGGGCGCGAGTCACTGGCCGGCTTCAACACCAATCGCGTCGCCGAAGTCGCCGGCATCAGCGTGGGGTCGCTGTACCAGTACTTTCCAAACAAGGAGGCGCTGGTGGCGGCGCTGATCGACCACGCACAGGAGGAACTGGCGCAGGCGGTCGAATCGGCCGTTGCGTCGCTCGCGCACGCCAGCCTGCACGACAGTCTGCAAGCACTGGCCGAACTCGCAGTTCGTCAGCAGTATCAACGGCCATTGCTGGCCGCAGCGCTGGATCACGAGGAGCGGCGGCTACCTGTGCAAGCCCGCCTGCGCGAGACTCAGGCACGGGTTCTGGGCAGCGTGCAGACTCCATTGCAGCGCCATGGGAGGCGCATTCGACGACCTGCCAATGCAACCACGGCACGCGATTGCCTGTTGATCACCCAGGCGCTCGTGGAGGCGGACGCCGACGGCCGCCATCTGCCGCCGGCCGATCTGCAGCAGCGCGTGGTACTCGCGCTGCTCGGTTACCTGACCGTTGCCGACGAAAACAGCCGCAGCTAGCGTCGCCCCGCAAGTAGCGCCACCGCCAGCGACGTCAACAGGAAGAACGCCTGCAGTTCGAGCGCGTAGCCGCCGTGCGGGCCGATCGAGAAGATCTGCTTGGGGTGCGCCAGCGCAACGGCCACGATCATGTTCGCGGCCATCACCAGTGCCGCCACACGCACCTGGATGCCGACAATCACCAGCAAAGGCGCGATCACTTCGCCGACGAATACGCCAAAGGCGAGCCAGCCCGGATAACCGCGCGAGGTCAGCATGCCCTCGATCGGGCCGATGCCGCCGATCAGCTTTGAGACACCGTGAAACAG
>JBIIZX010000424.1:0-3473 GCA_044346055.1 Burkholderiaceae bacterium
TTGTCTTGCGTACACTTTGGCATCGGCGATCCTCGGTTGTCTGCAGGCCTCGTTCTCCTCTGACAACGCGCGTAAGCACGTGGCCGCTGACCTCATACTGGTGAAATATCCGGGCTAGGACGTGACATGCCGTCCTTTTGCGGCGCCCGCTTCGATCAAGGTCCAGGGTCCGTGGAAGATTGCAGCGATCGGCTTGCCCGCCTGCACGAACGCCTCGACAAAGCGCACCGCCTGCGGGTTCACGGGCAGCTGATCCGGATTGACCACCCCATCCGGCAACAACAGCGCATCAGGCTGATCGGGCGGCGCCGCTTCCAGCGGCACATCGACCTTGAACTTGTCTGCATTGTCGAAGTGCTGCCAGCCCTGCGCCTGGCCCGGCACCCTCGACACGACACTCGTGGTCGCACCGGCTTCATCCAGTGCCTGGCGCGGTCCCGTCAGTTCGGATTGCTCGAAGCCATCAGCGACCAGGATCGCCACGCGTTTGACTTCCAGCATTTGCAGTCCCCTTTCAGATGTGGACTGCCCGATGAGCAAGGCCGGTACCTGCAATTGAAGGACGTTCGAGAGGCCAGGCCCTGGCGCCAAAGTGAGCAACGTGACTGCGCAGCCAGCGCTTGGGGTGCCGCAACTGAGTCCAGTACCGTTCGACACGCCTGCCGCCGCCACTGACAATGCAGCCCCGGACCATGCGCTGCGGCTAACGGACGCGCGCGTGGTCGATTTACCGTGAACAGGTCCGGCATGCCAAGCGCGCGTCTCATCACCATGCCGCACAGTCACTACGTCGAGAAGGCCCGCTGGGCACTCGATCGGACGGGGTTGCCGTACCGGGAGGAGCCGCACATTCCGCTGCTGCACCGTTGGGCCACCGGTCGTCATGGCGGCGGCAGCGTGCCGGTGCTGGTCTACGCGGGCAGCTCGTTCACCGACTCGACGCCAATCATGCGGCACGCTGATACGGCCTGCGGCGGCGGCGTGCTTTATCCGCGCGACCCGGTCGCACGCGAGGCCGTTGATGACCTGGTGCGTCGCTTCGACGACGAACTCGGGCCACACGCCAGGCGCTGGGCCTACTCCCATCTGCTCGGCGTGCCGGCGCTGCTGCTGCCGATGGTCTCGCGCGGCGTACGCCGACTGGAGCGCTGGCTCCTGCACACTTGTCATGCCAGCTTTTTTGCGACTGGTGCCGCGCGCGTTTCGCATCACGCCGGCCAGCACCGCGCGCTCGCTCCAGCGCTTGCACCTACTCTTTGCCGAGGTGTCGGCGCAGCTGGCCGATGGCCGGCCGTTTCTCACGGGCGAGCCCTTCACGGCCGCCGATCTCACCTTCGCTGCGCTCGCCTCGCCTGTGCTGCTGCCGCCGGGCACGCGCGCGCCTTATCCAACCCCGGAGGAGGTGCCGGTGGCGATGCGTGACGAAGTCCTGCGACTGCGAGACACGCCGGCTGGGCGCTTTGCGCTGCGCCTGTTCATGGATGAAAGAGCGCCGCGCTGAAGTGCGTTCGTGCTTGAGCCACAAACTTGCCGTCCGGCCGCCGCTCCGGACCCATCACAAGCGCACACTCGGACGCGCGAAGAAAAGCGGGGGCCTGAGCCCCCGAACCAACCGCTTACTTGACGCGCAGCGACGCTAGAACGACGCTCGAAAAGTGATCGAGCCAGGCATTACTTCTTCATCCCGTCCTTGGACATGGCGTCCTTTTTCATCTCGTCTTTCTTCATCTCATCTTTCTTCATCTCGTCCTTCTTCATCCCGTCCTTTTTCATCGCGTCCTTGGACATCGCGTCCTTCTTCATTTCGTCTTTCTTCATTTCCTGCGCAAGGGCAGGGGCGGCTGCGAAAGCGGCAGCAACCAGCAGGGCGAGCGTGCGTTTCATTGCGTTCTCCAGTTAAGCCAAGCAAGGCCGCGAGTGCGGCGATATCCGGTGGCAGCGCGGCTTTGCGCCTAGCTGCCGCCGAACCAGTTGTACCCCTGGTCTTCCCAGTAACCGCCGGGGTACTCATTGGTGACGACGAGTTCCATGATGTGCTTCGGATTCTTGTAGCCGAGCTTGGTCGGCATCCGCACCTTGGCCGGAAATCCGTACTTGGCGGGCAGCGTCTGCCCGTCGTAGGTGAGCGCGACGAAGGTCTGCTGGTGCAGCGCTGTCGCCATGTCGATGCTGGTGTGATAGTCATCCGCGCACTTGAACGCGACGTAGCGCGCCGATGTGTCGGCACCCACCGGCAGCAGCACGTCGGCCAACAGCGGCCCGCCCCAGCGTCCGATCGCACTCCAGCCTTCCACACAGATGTGACGGGTGATCTGGTCGCGCTGCGGCATCGCGCGCAGGTCTTCGAGGGTCAGGTTGCGCGGCTTGGCGACCCTGCCGCTGACGGCAAGGCGCCATGTGTCGCCGTTGACTTCGCGCACTTCGCTCTCGCCGTAGTACGCATTGAACGGAAACGGCTGCGTGATTTCGGCCCGCGTGTACTCGGGGGCGAGCTTGTTGGGGTCGAACAGCCAGCCTTGCACGCGGTCATTGAAGCGCGACATGCGCGTCAGCAGTGTCTGGGCCGAGTCCGAGTCGGTCACGCTGCAGCCAGTGGCCATGGCCAGGCCGCCCACCGTGATCGCGCCGCGCAGCAGGCGCCGGCGCGCGGGGTCGGGCAGCAGCAGCGCGGCTTCGCGCAGCAGCGCGCGCTGGTCGCCTTCGTCCAGTGTGCTGGGGGATCGACGCCGCATCTTGGGCTCCAGTTGGATCTGAGTTGAGGTTGTGGACTAGCGGCCGCGCAGCATCGCCACGATGGTCTTGGGCACGAGGGTCGCCATCACCACGTGGACAATGACAAAGCCAAGCGTTGCGGCCATCGCAAAGAAGTGAACCAGCCGCGCACCCTCGTAGCCGCCCATCAGCTCGCGCAGCAGCGGAAACTGCACGGACTTCCACAGCACCAGGCCCGACAGCACGATGATCACCAGCAGCACGAGGGCGCTGACATAGGCGATCTTCTGGATCTGGTTGTACTGCGCGATGTCGTCGTGGCTGAGCTTGCCGCGCAGCAGGTCACGCACGTCCCCCACCAGCGCGCGCGGCGAAATGCTGAGCAGCTTGCGGCGCAGGCGCCCGGTGGTCAGTGCCCAGGCCAGGTACAGCAGGCCATTGATGGCCACCACCCACATGGCCGCAAAATGCCACTGCAAGGCGCCGCCGAGCCAGCCGCCGAGGGTGAGCGCCTTGGGAAAATGGAAGTCGAACAGCGGTGAGGCGTTGTAGATGCGCCAGCCACTGGCCAGCATCACGAAAAAGGCCAGCGCGTTGATCCAGTGCATGAGCCGCAGCCACAGCGGATGCGTGACCGGTGGCCGGGCTAGGGCGGGGAGGGCACTCACTGCAGCCATGCACGGGCTCCGGGCGGATGGATCGTGAGGCTTGGTCGGACGGGCTCCGGCGTTCTTACAGGGACTGACTAAGAGGCGTTTTTG
>JBIIZX010000425.1:0-3462 GCA_044346055.1 Burkholderiaceae bacterium
AGATCGGTCCGAGGCGCTTCAGCCCTGCCCAGGCTCCTGCGCAAAGCGCGCCAGCATCTGGCCGTGGCGCTCGCGCCAGGCACTCATTGGCTCGCCGCGCGCCTCGAAGGCCTTGGCCAGGAAGGCAATGACCAGCTCCTGCGTCGCCGCCTTGACTCGTGCATTCAGTTCCGGCCCGCCCGGAAACGTCCGGTCGGTGAAGATGCTGTGTTCGCCGCCTGCATAAACGGCGAGCGCCTTGGGGCGGCTGCCGATGGCATTGAACACAGCCACGCGGTCAGCCGCTGGCGAGAAGTAGCCGGGCACGCGAATGTCATCGCCGGTGGTGGTCACATGCAGTGACGGCAACGTGATGGGGCGCAAGATGGGCTCCATCGTGGACGCGCCATAAAACGGCGGCGCCGAGAGCAGCACGGCGGTGCGGATGCGCGGGTCACGCAGGTCGACCACGCCGCCATCGCGCTCGACCTGGGCGCCACTGATGAGCAGCGACGAGTTGGCGCCGTACGAGTGGCCAGCGGCAATGATGCGATCGGCATCAACGGCAAAGCGCCAGCTGTCGGTGGCGCCGGCATCGAGCACGCGATCCAGCGCAAAGCGCAGGTCGCCCACGCGATTCATGGCCTCGCTGTCGGCGGCTGCCGATTGCAGGCGGCTAGCCAGTTCCAGCGGACTGCCACCGATCCACAGGCCGCGGTCACTGCCGATGTGCTGGACATGCAGGCAAGCCAGTCCGCTGCGTGCGAAGTGCGCGCCCAGGTAGCTGTAGCCGCGGCGCGAGCCGCCCAGCCCGTGCGAGAACAGCACCAGCGGCAGCGGTTCGCCCGTGGCGGGCGCCTTGGGCAGGTACAGCCGCACCGGGATGGCGCGTTGCCGGCGCCCATCGGTCCAGTCACGTTCCACTTCGCGGTAGCCATCGCGCTCGAGCAGAACGCCTTGCTCGCGCGCCACGCGTGCGTCGTCAAAGCTCGAACGGTCGCCGCTGCCCCGCGTGCCGGCGCGCACCGCACAGCCGGCCGCCAGCAAGGCGCCGGCGCCCAGGCCGGCAACGAGCAGGGCGCGGCGTGTCAACAGTAGCGCTCTCATTCTGCCGCCTCCACAGGTGTGACCTTGCCAGATACGCGGCGGCGCAGGCGGCTGCCGAGCCCGATCGCGTCATCGACAAAGGTGTAGAGCACCGGAATCACCAGCAGCGACAGGAAGGTCGATGTGATGAGGCCGCCGATCACCACGATCGCCATCGGCGCGCGGAAGCTCGGATCGGTGCCAAAGCCCAGCGCGATCGGCAGCATGCCGGCGCCCATCGCGATGGTGGTCATCACGATCGGCCGCGCGCGCTTGCGGCAGGCGTCGATCACCGCATGCCAGCGGTCCAGCCCGTGCTCGCGGCGCGCCAGAATCACATAGTCGATCAGCAGGATCGAGTTCTTGGTCGCGATACCCATCAGCATGATGAGGCCGATCAGCGCGGGCATCGTGATGTCGGTGCCGGTGACAAACAGAGCCAGGAACGCGCCGGGGATCGACAGCACCAAGGCGCCAAGCGCTGTCAGCGGTTGCGCAAAGCCGTTGAACAGCAGCACCAGCACGATGTAGATGCACATCACGCCGGTGAGCATCGCCAGAGCAAAGCCGGTCTGCAGTTCCTCGTTGGCCTCGGCATCGCCCAGCACGCGCGCGCTCATGCCCGGCGGCAAATTGGCCATGCTCGGCAGCGCAAAGGCCTGCGCCTGCACACTGTTCAGCGCCTGGTCGCGCAGCTCGATCGAGAAGGTGACGCTGCGCGCACGATTGAGCCGGTCGATTGCCGCCGGCCCGCTGCCGATCGTCACATCCGCCACCTGCGTTATGGGCACCGGCCCGTGCTTGCCCGGCACGCGCAGCCGCTGCAGCAGGTCCATGTCGGTGCGCGCCTCGGCGGGCAGCCGCACGACGATCGGGATCTGGCGCTGCGCCAGATACAGCTTGGCCAGGCCCTGGTCGTAGTCGCCGGCAGTGGCCACGCGCAGCGTGTCGGCGATCGCGGCCGAGGTGACACCGAGGTCGGCCATGCGCGCAAAGTCGGGCCGGATCACGAGTTCGGGCCGCGCCAGGTCCGTGCTGGGCGTTACGGCGCCGATGCCCGGGATGGTGCGCAGCTCGCTCTCGACCTTGTGCGCGTGCTCGACCAGCACATTGCCGTCCTGCGCGTTCAACGCAATCTGCAGCACCGCACTGGCCCCCGGCAGTCCGACGTTGAGCCGCGCACCCGGCACATCCTGCACCCCATGCGCCAGGTCTTGCTCGATCTGCTGCTGCGAGATGCCGCTGCGCTCCGAGCGGGGCGCCAGCCTGATCGTCATCGACGCGCGCCGCACCTCGGCCGCACCGCCGGCAGCAAACGGGTCGCTGCCGGTGGCCCCACCGCCAATGGCGGTGTAGATCGACTTCACCTGTGGGTGCTGGCTGATGATGGTGCGGGCCTGCTCGGCAGTGGCGCGCGTCTGCTCCAGCGTGCTGCCTGGCGGCAGGGTGAGCGTGACCTGCGTCTGCGCCGGGTCCGCCGGCGGAATGAAGCCGCCCTGCATGAGGCCCAGGCCCATCGGCAGGAAGCACAGCACGAAGAACACTGCGGTCACGGCCAGCGTTGCAACACGGTGCTTCAGACACCAGCGCGCCCAGCCCAGATAGCGCGTCATCCAGCCCGGTTCGCCGTGGTCTGCGCGCGGCGGCCGCAGGATGTAGGCGGCCATCATCGGCGTGAGCATGCGCGCCACGACCAGCGAGAAGAACACGGCAAGTGCCGCGGTCCAGCCAAACTGCACGAAAAACTTACCGGCGATGCCGGGCATGAACGCGGTTGGCAGGAACACCGCAATCAGTGTGAAGGTGGTGGCAATCACCGCCAGACCGATCTCGTCGGCCGCCTCCAGCGCCGCCTGCATTGGCGACTTGAAGACGGTAGGCCCCCAGGTCTCGGCTACGCCGAGCCCGCCCCCCGAGGGGGTCTGCCCGCCTTGGGGCGGCCCGGCGGCGGGCATGCGCATATGGCGCACGATGTTCTCGATCTCCACGATGGCGTCGTCCACCAGGATGCCCACCACCAGCGACAGCGCCAGCAGCGTCACCACGTTCAGGCTGAAGCCGAGCAGGTACATCACGAGAAAGGTCGGGATGATCGACAGTGGCAGCGCCACTGCCGCCACAAAGGTGGCGCGCCAGTCGCGCAGGAAGAACCAGACCACGATCACCGCGAGGATGGCGCCTTCGATAAGCAGCCACATCGAGCCCGTGAAGTTGTCCTGCACCGGATCGACGTTGTTGAACGCGCGCACGATGGTCAAGTCGGGGTGATCGGCCTGCAGGCGACTGAGCGCACGCGTCACGCCGTCGGCGACATCGACCTCGCCGGCACCGAGGCTGCGCGTGATCTCGAAGCCCACCACGGGCTTGCCGTCGAGTAGCGCGATGCTGCGCCGCTCG
>JBIIZX010000426.1:0-3459 GCA_044346055.1 Burkholderiaceae bacterium
GCACCACGCAGAAGCTGCAGTACTTGCTGCAGCCTTCCATGATCGACACGAAGGCGCTCGCGCCTTCCACCCGCGGTGGTGGCAGGTGATCGAACTTCTCGATCTCCGGAAAGCTGATGTCCACCTGCGCGCGGCCGGTGGCGCGGCGCTTGGCGATGAGATCGGGCAGGCGGTGCAGTGTCTGCGGGCCGAACACCACGTCCACATATGGCGCGCGCTCGACGATTGCCGCACCTTCCTGGCTGGCCACGCAGCCGCCCACCCCAATCATGAGATCGGGCCGGGCCTGCTTCAGGTGCTTGACGCGCCCGAGGTCCGAGAACACCTTGTCCTGCGCCTTCTCGCGTACCGAGCAGGTGTTGAACAGGATGACGTCGGCGTCTTCGGGCGAATCGGTGGGAACGAGCCCGGAAGCTTCGTTGAGCACGTCGGCCATCTTGGCCGAGTCGTACTCGTTCATCTGGCAGCCAAAGGTGCGGATGTAGACCTTCTTGGTCTGGGCTTTCGCGGTCACGGTTTAGATCCGGCGGCGAGGGGAGGGAGGCGGATTGTATGGGTGTCGCGCGGCTGCCGACAGCGGGGCAGACAGCGGGGCATAGAGCGGGGCCGACAGCGCATCCGATAGTGGATCCGGCAGCAGAACCGCTGTTGGGGACTTCAGCGTGCCGATGCGAGGGCCGACCGCGCCAACGGCGGCACAGCCGCAGAACTGCGTCCTGGGCCTACTGCGGCCCGGTGCGCGGCGTATCGGGCGGGCCGACGCGGTCGCCCGCAGCCTCCGCGGGCAGGATCCTGAGGATGCGGATCTGGCCCATGCCGTCGAGCTCGTAGCTCACGCGGGCGTTGGGAGGAATCTGGTTGGGCGTGACCGACAGGTTGCCGTTGCCGATGATCCTGGCACCCGGCGCCGCGCGCATCTCCTTGCGGTCGATGCGGACGATCGGCCACTGGACGATCTCGATGCGGCCACTGTTGTCCGCCGCGCGCGCCGGTGCCGGCGCCACCGCCTCAGCCTGCGCGGCAGGGTTGGGATTCAGGCGCGGCAGCGCGTCGCAGCCACTGAGCAGGAGCGCGACCAGCGCTGCCGTGGTCAGCGCCGTGGTCATCGGCAGCGTGCGTCGAATCAGGAGAAGATGTCGCATCGGCTGCAGTGTCACCCGGCGTAGACCTCGGGCGCGGTGGGAGTGCGTGAACGTGCGAGAAGTTGCTTGAACGTGTGCTTGGACGTGCTGCAGCGACTGTGTACTAACGTCTGAGGACGAACGACTGTGGACGAACGACAGCGGGAAAGTGGTGGCGGATCAGGGACTCGAACCCCGGACACAAGGATTATGATTCCTCTGCTCTAACCAGCTGAGCTAATCCGCCATGTGGGTGACGCGGTGACGCGGTGATGCTGCTCGCCGGGCGCTTGGTGCGACTTGATGTCGCCGCGTGCCATGCGAAGCGAGGCGAGGATTATCGTGATTGCCGCAGGGCCGGTCAAATTGAGCTCCTTGCTGGCTGAGCTCCTTGCTGGCCTCCTTGCGGGTCCCCCGCTCCCAGCGGCGGCATTCCTCCCCCATCTTCTGATTCATTCGCTGGCGCCGATGTCCACCGTTGGCGCCGCTGCCAGCGTGTGCGTGAACTCCACGCTAATGAGGGTGCCCGGCCACTGCGGCTCGGTGGCGCGCGGATTGGTGCTGATGCGCAGCAATGCATCGTGCTGCTCGGCAATCTCGCGCACGATCGACAGGCCCAGGCCGCTGCCATCCACATTGGTGCCCAGCACCCGATAAAAGCGGTCGAACACGAGCGGCCGCTCGCGCTCGGCGATGCCCGGGCCGGTGTCCTCCACTTCCAGGAAAGCCGCGCTGCCGCTGCCGCGCACGCGCACCGTGACGGTGGCGCAGGGGGTTGCCTGCGCCGGTGAGTAGCGGATCGCGTTATCCAGCAGGTTCTTCAGCAACTCGCGCAGCAGTGTAGGCACACCGATCAGCCGCAGCGGCGCGGGCGGCGGGTCGTAACCCAGGTCGATGCCGCGCGCCATCGCCTGCGGCACCCACTCGCGCACCACGTCGCTGGCCAGCGCGCCAAGGTCGAGCACCTGGTAGGCCGCCAGATCGGCCGATTGATGCTCTGCGCGGGCCAGCGCAAGCAGCTGGTTGATGAGGTGCGTGGCGCGCTCGGTGGAGCCGGCAATCTGGCGCAGGCTGCGGCGCAGCTCCTGTGGATCGGTCTCGCGCTGCGCGAGCTCGGCCTGCGTGCGCAGGCCCGCCAGCGGCGTCTTCATCTGGTGCGCGGCATCGGCAATGAAGCGGCGTTGCGTGCTCAGGTTCTGCTCAAAGCGGCCGAGCAGCTCGTTGATGGCGGTGACGAGCGGTGCCACTTCATCCGGTGCGCCGCTGATCGGAATCGGCGACAGATCATCGGGGCGGCGACGGCGGATGCGCGCCTGCAGCGAGTTCAAGGGCGCCAGGCCGCGCGTCAGGCCAAACCAGACCAGCACCACGGCTATCGGCAGCACGACAAACTGCGGCACGATCACGCCGCGAATGATCTCGTTGGCCAGCTGGCTGCGCTTTTCCAGCGTCTCGGCGACCTGGATCAGTACGGGTTGTGCGACGGCTTGTGCGGCGGCAAGTTCAGCGGCTGGTTGTGCGGCTGGTTGTGCAGCGGTTTGTGCGGCGGACTGGGCCGTGCCCGGCGATCCGGCTGATTTTCCGCTCGTTTTCGCCACCGGCTTTGCTGCCGGCGTTGTGGCGGTCGCGCCGCCGAACTCCGCCCAGCTGTAGGCAATGCGCACCTCGGCGTTGCGCACCAGCGCGTCGCGAAACTTCACGACACCCGGCGCAGGCGTGTCGATGTCATCGGGCAGCGGCAGGTCGCGGTCGCCGGCGACAAACTCGCCGCGCAGCCCCAGCACCATGAAGTAGACATTATCGGTGGTGTCGGCCCGCAGCATCTCGCGCGCCGGCAGCGGCAGCATGAGGCGAGCCTCGCCGCTGTCGACCTTCACGTGGTCCGATAGCACTTCGACGCTGTCGGCCAAGTTGCGATCAAACGGGCCATTGGCGATGTTCTGCGCCACCAGGTAGGTGATGGTGACTGTGATCGGCCACAGCAGCAGCAATGGCGCGAGCATCCAGTCGAGAATCTCGCCAAAGAGCGAGTGCTGCTCCTGCGGCCCGCGCAGCGGATTGACGAAGGCCGACTTTGCCGGCGGCGCTTCGCCGCGCGGCCGGCGCAACGCGGCAGCAAGGCTGCGCAGGTCGCGGCGGGTACGCGCCGGCGTGGCAGGGTTGCGCGGGGGCGGGGATTCGTCCGGCATGGTGGGCTTGTTGCGCGGCTAACCCGGATATTTCACCAGTATGAGGTCAGCGGCCACGTGCTTACGCGCGTTGTCAGAGGAGAACGAAGCCTGCAGACAACCGAGGATCGCCGATGCCAAAGTGTACGCAAGACAAGATCGACTTCGGC
>JBIIZX010000049.1:0-11611 GCA_044346055.1 Burkholderiaceae bacterium
ACAAACACGCTTGCGGCCCTCATTGCAGAGGGAGATCGACCATGCGCGGGGGCGACCTGGTGAAACATCCGGGCTAGGTCTGGTTTCGAATCGCTGGCAGAGCCAGACGATTCGAAAGAGGCTGGCCTGCGCGCGCTGCGCTCCGACCACACGGGTCCGTGCACGCGGCCTGATGGCCGTTTGGCACGAGACTTGTGGGGGCAGAGGACGGGCCGCCTCAGCCGCGCGGCACCACGCCCTTCATTGGGCTGGCGGCACGTCGGAGGCCCAGGCTCGGTCAAGCGACGCAGAAGCGCGACCGCGCCGTTGTCGAGCGTGAGCAACGCGGCAAGCGAGACCTACTTCGGAATCGACTGGCTTCGCCAGCGATTCCGAACCAACCGCTCCGCCTTGAGATGCACGTGCGATGACACTGGTCGCGCAGCGACCGTGTCATCGCGTACACCTCAAGGCGCCACCAGAAAACGATACAAATTCCGCAACATCGCCGCCGTCGCACCCCAGATGAAGTAGCGGCGGCCATCAGCCTCGTACGGCATCGCGTAGAAGCCGCGGCCCTGGCCGTCGATCTCGACCGCGCGGCGTTCGTGGTTCGCCGGGTCCATGAGAAATGCCAGCGGGACCTCGAAGGCCGCGGCGACCTCGAAGGCGTCGAGCGTGAGCGTGAAGCCGGGGCGGACCAGGCTGACCACCGGGGTCACGCTGTAACCGGTCACTGTCAGATAGGTCGGCAGGCTGCCAATCACTTCGATATGTGCGGCGGTGACGCCGATTTCTTCTGCCGCCTCGCGCAGCGCCGTGTGCACGGGGTCGCGGTCGCCTTCGTCCACCCGCCCACCGGGAAAGCTGATCTGGCCGGCGTGGTCATGCAGGTGCTCGGCGCGCTGAGTGAGCAGCACCGTGGGGCCAGTCGGCCGATCAACAAGTGGAATGAGGACAGCAGCAGGGCGCGTATCGATCTGCGCCTCGATCAGGCGCTGGTCGGCCCGCACTTCGGGTGACCAGAGTGGCGGCGCGGCAAAGCGCGCGCGCAGGGCCTGTGGGTGCAGGTGCGCGGGCGGCACCGCAGGTCCACGCGGGAGCTCGGAATCGTGCGGCACCCGCTCGGGGTCGAACAGACTGCCCAGCGGTGCTAGAGGTTTGATCGTGGGAATCGGACGGATCGCGGTCTGATCGTGGCTTGGTACGGCTGATCGCGGACTGATTAAATCGACTTGTGTAGGCGCGTTGAGGCTGCGCTGCGAAGCGCGGCCAACGGCGCACCCCAAGTCAATCAGTGGCGCCGCGCCCAAGACGAGAGCGGCACCACCAACCACAGCGCCTAGACGCCGCGCGTTGCCAGCTTCTCGCGGATGCGGGCCGACTTGCCCGAGCGGTCACGCAGGTAATACAGCTTGGCGCGACGGACGTCGCCACGGCGCTTGACCTCGATGGTGGCGATGCTCGGCGAGTACAGCTGGAACGTGCGCTCCACGCCTTCGCCATTGGAGATCTTGCGCACGATGAAAGATGAGTTCAGGCCGCGATTGCGGCGCGCGATCACCACGCCCTCGAAAGCCTGCGCGCGCTTGCGGGTGCCCTCGACCACGTTGACGCTAACGATCACCGTGTCGCCAGGGGCGAAGGCAGGGATCGCCTTCTTGGCGGTCAGGCGGTCGATCTCTTCTTTTTCCAGTTGCTGGATCACGTCCATCTTGCTTCTCCTAGACCATCGTGCAGGCGGCTCTTGTGAGTGTTGCCCCTGTAGAGGATGGAAACTGCAGCCTGCCGTGGCAGGCGACTCATTGGGCGCCGGACTTGCCTCCGGAACCCCCCTTCAAGCCTTGTAACAACTCCGGCCGCCGCTCGCGCGTGCGTGCCTCTGACTGCGCCTGGCGCCATTGCGCAATCTGCGCATGGTGCCCGGACAGCAGCACCGGCGGCACCGGCAGATCACGCCACACCTCAGGCCGCGAGTAATGCGGCGCATCCAGCAGGCCCTGCCTGCCCGGCGCAAAACTCTCGTCATCGGCCGAGGCGTCCTTCAATGCACCCGGCAGGTGCCGAACCACTGCGTCGATCAACGCCATGGCGGGGATCTCCCCGCCCGACAGCACAAAGTCGCCGATCGACACTTCCTCATCGACCATCGTGTCGAGGAAGCGTTGATCGATACCCTCGTAGCGCCCGCACACCAGCACCAGCGCCAAACCCTCAGTGGCTGCCCACTGTCGCACCCGGGCATCCGTCAGGGGCTGGCCAGTGGGCGCCAGCGCCACCACCCGGCTGGTGTGCCCTGCCGCCTGCTGCGCAGCCTTGGCCGCCTGCACTGCCTGCGTCAGCGGCTCCGCCAGCATCACCATCCCCGGTCCGCCACCAAAGGGCCGGTCATCCACGGTGCGATGCGCGTCGGTCGTGAAATCACGTGGATTCCACGTTGCCAGTTCCCACCGCCCTTCCTCACGCGCCCGGCGCGTGATGCCATGCGCCGTGACCGCCTCGAACATCGGAGCAAACAGCGTGATGACATCAAACCTCACGCAAACTCCTCTTTCATCGTCCTGCGGCCGGCCCCTCTTTTGGCCCCGCTATTGACCCGATCACCAGCCCAGCTAACAGTCCAACTACCAGTCCACATCCCAGTCCACGCGCACTTCGCGCGCGGCAACGTCCACTGACTCGATGTAGCTCGGCACCATTGGCACCAGCAACATTCCGTCGCTGCCCTGCACCTGCAACAAATCCTGCGCGCCATTGCTGGTGAGTCCGCTGACCGTGCCCAGCTCCACCCCTTGGCGGTTGACCACCCGCGCACCGATCACATCCACCCAGTAGAACTCGCCCTCGGGCAGGGGCGGGAACTGCGAGCGCGACACCGCAATAGTTGCGCCCTTGAACGTGTCCGCCGTCTCCGGCGAATCACAGCTCTGCCATTTGGCCAGCAGCGCGCCGCTGTGCCGCTTCACGCCGGTCAGATCGAGCGCCTGCTCTGCGCGCTCCGGCTGCTGCAACCACCAGGCACGCGTTGCATGCAGCGTGGCGTCGGTGCCGAGCGGCTGGATGCGCACCCAGCCCTGCACGCCAAAGGCGCCACGAACGACTCCCAGCGCGACCAGATCCGCCGGGGCGTCCATACGCTCAGGCGGCCGGCGCTGCGTCCTTGCCGGCGTACTGCTTGACCAGGCGAGCCACCGTCGGCGACATCTGCGCGCCCACGCCCGTCCAGTGCGTCAGGCGATCAGCGGCAATGCGGAACTTCTGATCACCACCGACCGCAACCGGGTTGTAGAACCCGACGCGCTCGATGAAGCGACCGTCCCGCGCATTGCGCGAATCAGTGGCAACGATGTTGAAAAACGGGCGCTTCTTGGCGCCGCCGCGGGCTAGTCGGATGACGACCATGCTGAACTCTCTTTCGTTGATCCGCCGTAGCGCACGGCCTCGCTCGGCCTCGCACGACTCGCTTGCGCGTGCCGCTCGATGAACGCTGATTAAACGCTGCCCCGCAGTGCCGCCGCACGCAATGCATCAGATGCATTGGCGGGCCCAGGCATTGCGGGCGGACGCACGCGTTGGCGGAAAATCTTCAAACGCTGTGCGCACTTGCGAAAAGCCGTCGATTCTAGCCGCCGCCCGGAGGGTGGGCAAGTTGGCGCGCAGGCAGCGGGGGGTTCCGGGCCAGTCTTGCGTGCGGGGCGAGTGAAAAACGCCGGCCGCAGTCCCTCGGCCGGGACGCTCAGCCGCCTATGATCGACTGCGGCTGGGCTTCCCGGCTGCCGCCCGGCTGGCGGTGATTCGCCTGCGGTTTGGCGTCGATCGGGCTGCAAATGCCCCCAATCTGGCCACAATCCAGCCCCGTCCAAGCGAATTCAGCCAACCTACCGCCCCCGTTATCGCCACGCCCGCATGCCGCGCTTCAAGCACAAAGCCCTCGCCGCACTGCTTGCCTTCCTGCTCGGCGGCCTCGGCGCGCATCGTCTCTACCTCGGCTTGCGCTTCTGGTGGCTGCCACTGGCGGTCACCATGGCGATGGTGCCGCTACTGATCGGGGTACGAAACTGGTACCAGTCGCCGGCGTTTTTCATCGCCATGATCCCGGTGATCGCCGGCTTCCTGCACGCGCTGGTGCTGGCGCTCATGCCGGACGAGAAGTTTGATGCGCGCTACAACGTGGGCGCAGTGCGGCGCAACGGCAGCGGCTGGGATGCGGTGCTGGTGGCCATTGCCACCTTGTTCTTCGGCACCACCGTCCTGATGATCACGCTCGCCCTGCTGTTCCAGACCTACTATGAGCATGTGCTGAACGTCCCGCGGTAGTTGCTGCGGTAGGTGCTGCGATAGGTACTGCGGTCGGTTCCGCAATCGGTTGCGCGCTAGAACAGCGCCAGTTGCGGCGGTGATTGCTGCGTGTGCCCGGCCGGCGGCTCGAACAGGTCGGTGCGCAACGGCCGCTCGTTCGACTGACCCAGTCGCAGCCGCTCGCACGCCTTACCAAAGCGCTGGCGGATGAGGTCTGCCCACAGCCCTTCACCCTTCATGCGGCTGGCGAAATCGGCCTCGTAGTCCTTGCCACCGCGCATGTCACGCACCCGATTCATCACCCGCTCGGCGCGCTGCGGATAGTGCGCTTGCAGCCACTGCTGAAACAGCGGATTCACTTCCCACGGCAGGCGCAGCACCGTGTAGTGCGCCTTGCTTGCGCCAGCGTTGGCAGAGGCTTCCAGGATCTTTTCGAGTTCCGGCTCGGTGATGAACGGGATCACGGGTGCGGCGTTCACGTGCACCGGCACACCGGCGCGCGCCAACGCTTCAATCGTGCGCAGCCGTCGCGTTGGACTCGCGGCGCGCGGCTCGAGTGTGCGCGACAGCGCATGGTCGAGTGTGGTGACGCTGATGAACACGGCCGCCAGGCCCCGCGCGGCAGCCGATGCCAGCAGGTCGAGGTCGCGCTCGATGAGGCTTGACTTGGTGACGATCGAAAACGGGTGCTTGCATTCGTGCAGCAGTTCAAGCACGCCGCGGGTGATCTTGAGTTCGCGCTCGATCGGCTGGTAGGCGTCGGTTGCCGAACCGATGTTGACGGCCGCCGGGCGGTAGCTGCGCGCGCCGAGTTCCTTGCGCAGCACCTCCACCGCATTGACCTTGGCCGTCAGCTTGGTCTCGAAGTCCAGGCCAGGCGACAGGTTCAGATAGCTGTGGGTCGGTCGCGCGTAGCAGTAGATGCAGCCGTGCTCGCAGCCCCGGTAGGGGTTGATCGACCGGTCGAACGGGATGTCGGGCGAGTCGTTGTAGGCAAGCAGGCTTTTCACGCGCTCGTGCGTGACGGTGGTTGCCAGGGGCGGCAGTTCCTCGCCGTCTTCGCGCAGCGCGTGATCGAGCGCGTCGCCATCGCGTTCGCGCTCGACCGACTCGAACCGGTGCGCCAGGTTGCTGACCGCACCGCGCCCCTTGCGCGGCCGGTGCCAGGTCAGGGGGACGCCCGCGGCGTCGGATGGCTTGGGCGGCGTCGTTGGCGCAGACACGCTAGGCAAAGTCGCTGGCAAGCGCCACCTGCACGGCGGGCGCGATCTCATCGAGCCGCACCTGGTAGTGCGGGTGATCAATGCCGGCGGCAATCGCCGCGCCACCCTTGAATGCCGCGATCATCGGTGCCGAGAACTCAAAGCGCAGGAAGTGCACGGCCGAGGTCTTCTCGTCGTTCTCGCGCGGCAGGTCCTCGTCGGCCACCGGATAGACCCGGGCATGGCCATCGACCTGCAGGTAGGTGGCGTCCTCGATGCCCTTGAGTTGCGCGAGCTCGCGCTGACGCAACAGAGGGTCCTCGTACTCGATCATCATCGTGGCCTTGAGGTTGCTGCCATCGGGAATGAGCGGCACATACGCCTCCAGCTCGTCCTGGATGCCGCGCTCCTCGAACGTCTTCTCGATGCGCAGCATTTCCTGGATCTGGTAGCGGATCGTGAGCTCGTCCTCGAACAGCAAGGTCACGTGCTCGCCCAGATGCAGCTTGCGCCTCTTCTTGTGCTCGATCACGCGCGCGCGAAACTCCTCGCGCTGCCGGGCATAGGCTTCGAGTGTCAGGAGGCTGTCGCGCTTGATTGTCATGTTCATCGTCATGTTCATTGACTTGGCCGTCGCTGCGTTCACTTCAGTCCGTAGGCAATGCGCACCAGTGTCAGCGGATGCGCATTCACCGGCGCCTTGCCGTCCAGCGCCTCCTTGAAGCTGGCAATCCCCTGCTCGATGTGGTGCCCGGCGAGCTGACAATCGGAGCTGATGAAATCTGGCTTGGCTTCTGCCATGCGCTTGAACACCGGCTTGCCGATCTTCATGGCCATCGCGTGAAACTGCTTGCGCGTGCCCCACAGCCCCGAGTGGCCCGAGCAGCGCTCGACCGTTGTGAGCTGGATGCCCGGCGTGAGCTTGAGAAACTCCTCGGTCTTCCGGCCAATGTTCTGCACCCGGCCGTGGCATGGGATGTGATACGAGACGGTGCCCAGCGACTGCTTGAAGTCGGTCTTCAGCAGCCCGTCCTTGTTGCGCGCGACCAGATACTCAAACGGGTCCCACATCGCCTTCCTGATCGCCTGCACATCGGCGTCATCCGGAAACATCAGCGGCAGCTCCTGCTTGAACATCAGCGTGCAGGACGGGATCGGCGTGACGATCGCCCAGCCCTCGCGTGCGAGCCGCGCCAGCTGCGGCGCATTCACGTTCTTCAGCTGCTCGACCGCCTGCAGGTCGCCAATCTCCAGCTTGGGCATGCCGCAGCAGACTTGCTTCTCGACAACGATGTACGGAACGGCGTTGTGCTCGAGCACCTTGATGAGGTCGTGGCCGATGCCCGGCTCGTTGTAGTTGACGTAGCAGGTGGCATAGATCGCCACCTTGCCCGGCGTCTTGCTGCCGTCCACGACCGGCGGCGACGTGTTGGCGCTCGCGCTGTTGTTGAACGTCGTGGTCGCAAAGCTTGGCATCCATGCATCGCGGTGGATGCCGAACTGGCTTTCAACTACGGCCCGCGCCGGCTTGGTCCGGTTCACGGCATTGATGCCTTGCGTGACGATCGGAATGCCCGCAAACATGCCGAGCTTGTCGGTGGACGTGAGGAACTTGTCGGTGCCGCGCGTCTTGCCCTGCTGGTGCGCCACCGCCTTGGCGCGCAGCATCAGGTGCGGAAAATCCAGGTTCCACTGATGCGGCGGCACATACGGGCACTTGGTCATGAAGCACATGTCGCACAGGTAGCACTGGTCCACCACCTCGCTGTACTTCTCCTTGGGCACGCCATCGAGCTCGCCAGTGGGGCCGTTGTCCACCAGATCGAACAGCGTTGGAAACGCGCCGCACAGGCTCACGCAGCGGCGGCAGCCATGGCAGATGTCGAAAACGCGCTCGAGCTCCCTGTGAAGCGCGCCCTCGTCGTAAAACGCCGGGTTCTTCCAGTCGAGTGCGTGGCGCGTTGGCGCCTCCAGGCTTCCTTCGCGAACCATCATGTCCTGTCTCGCCAGCGGTGTGTGGTGCAAGGAACTGCGACACCGCCACGCACCGGGGCAGCCTATGACCGAGGCGGCCGGTGCGTGCGGCGTCGTGCTGCTGCGCCTGAGGTGGGCAAACCTCCTGCTCGCGACGTCAGTCGACGATCGCGTCCAGCGTCTTCTGGAACTTGTTGGCGTGCGAGCGCTCGGCCTTGGCAAGCGTCTCGAACCAATCCGCGATCTCGTCAAAGCCTTCGTCGCGCGCGGCCTTGGCCATGCCCGGATACATGTCGGTGTACTCGTGCGTCTCGCCGGCGATGGCGGCCTTCAGGTTGTCCTTGGTCGGGCCAATCGGCAGGCCCGTGGCCGGATCGCCCACCGCTTCCAGGTACTCGAGATGGCCGTGGGCGTGGCCGGTCTCGCCTTCGGCGGTGGAGCGGAACACCGCGGCCACATCGTTGTAGCCCTCGACATCGGCCTTGGCTGCGAAGTACAGGTAGCGACGGTTGGCCTGCGATTCGCCGGCAAAGGCGGCTTTCAGGTTCTGCTCGGTCTTCGTGCCTTTGAGATGCGCCATTGATTTCTCCAAAAGTGGTCGAGCGGGTAGGACCGATTGTCGGGGCGATTGGTCCGGGCGACTAAAGCGAGCCCCAGCGGGGCCTACTTTACTGCCGACGGCGGGCAAGCAGCAATCGAACGGAACTGGGAGAAATACGGGACGCTGCGCGGGCTTCGAGGCCGCTTATTGGGCGCAAGACGAACCGCGCGCAAGACCCGCGACACCCGCAAGACCCGCGCGACGTCCAAGACGGACAATCAGGCAATACGAGCAATCAACTCAGAACTGCTCGACTTCCAGCGCCAGCACGCCGCGCGCGCCGCCGCAGATCGACTGGGCAATGCCATCGACCCCGCTGAGCACGTGGTCGGCGAAGTATCGTGCAGTACCGATCTTGGCCTGCATGAACGAGGCATCTGCGCTGCCTTCGGCCAGATGGCGGGCCGCGATCTGCGCCGCCCGCGCCATGTGCCAGCCGCCATGCACGATGCCGGCGAGCTTCAGGTACGGCACCGAGCCGGCAAACGCGCTGCGGATGTCTGACCTGTAGGTGGCGACCAGATACTCGACCGCACGCTCGTAAGCGGCCACGGCCGACAGCAACTTGTTGCCAATCGCGCTCAGGTCGGCATCCGAGGACTGCACCAGCTCGCCGCCAGTTTCGGCCATCTGCTTGGCAAAGTAGCTCGCCATCGCGCCACCATCGCGCGCGGTCTTGCGGCCGACGAGGTCGTTGGCCTGAATCGCGGTCGTGCCCTCGTAGATCGGCAGGATCCGCGCGTCCCGGTAGTACTGCGCCGCACCCGTCTCCTCGATGAAGCCCATGCCGCCATGCACCTGCACGCCGGCGGAGGCGACATCGATCGCCATCTCGGTGCTCCAGCCCTTGACGATTGGCACCAGGTAGTCATACGCCGCCGTGGCGTGCTTGCGTACCGCCTCGTCGGTATGGCCATGCGCCAGGTCGTTGTAGCCAGCAGCCACATACGCCGTGGCGCGTGCGGCCTCGGTGTTGGCGCGCATGAACATCAGCATGCGACGCACATCAGGGTGCTCGATGATCGGCACCGGCCCCGGCGAGCCCTCCGGCGCGCGGCTTTGCACGCGCTCCTTGGCGTAGGTGACCGCCTTTTGATAGGCACGATCGGCGATGGCAATGCCTTGCATGCCGACCTGATAGCGCGCGGCGTTCATCATGATGAACATGTACTCGAGGCCGCGGTTCTCCTCGCCGATCAGGTAGCCGATCGCGCCCGGGCCGACCTCGCCCTTGTTGTCGCCATACAGCAGCACCGCGGTCGGGCTCGCCTTGATGCCCAACTTGTGCTCGATGCTGGCGCAATAGACATCGTTGCGCTTGCCGTTCTTGCCGTTGGCCTCCACCAGGAACTTGGGCACGATGAACAGCGAGATACCTTTCACGCCCTCGGGTGCGTCGGGCGTACGCGCCAGCACCAGGTGAATGATGTTTTCGGCCAGGTCGTGCTCGCCGAAGGTGATGTAGATCTTCTGGCCGGAGACGCGATAGCTGCCGTCGCCCTGCGGGACCGCCTTGGTGCGCACCTGCGCCAAGTCCGAGCCCGCCTGCGGCTCGGTCAGATTCATGGTGCCGGTCCAGGTGCCGTCGATCAGCTTGGGCACATACAACTGGCGTTGCTCGTCGGTGCCGGCAGTGAGCAGCGCCTCGATCGCGCCGTCCGTCAGCAGCGGGCACAGCGCAAACGACAGGTTGGCCGCCTGCAGCATCTCCATGCACGGCGCCGCCACCAGCTTGGGCAGGCCCTGGCCGCCGTACTCCTGCGGGTGCTGCACGCCTTGCCAGCCCGCGGCCACGTAACCACGAAAGGCCACTCGAAAACCAGGCGTGGTGGTGACCTTGCCGTCGGCCCATGTGGCAGGCTTCACATCGCCCGTCCAGTTCAGCGGCGCCAGCACCTCGCTGCAGAACCGCGCGTTCTCCGTGAGCACGGCGTCGACGGTCTCTTCGGTCGCGTCCTCATTGCCTGACAGGTTCTGCACGTTGGCGAGCCCAGCAAGCTCGCGCATGACGAACAGCATGTCCTTGACGGGCGCTACGTAGCTCATGGTGGTCCTGCTTCAAGGGTGAACCGTGAAACGTGAAAGGTGAAAGGTGAAAGGCGCCGGCCGCCGCGTCTGTCCTTACACTTCACGTTTCACCTTTCACATTTCACAGCTTCTCAACCAGCTGCGGCACCGCTTCAAAGAGATCCGCAACCAGACCATAGTCCGCTACCGCGAAGATCGGCGCTTCCGGATCCTTGTTGATCGCAACGATCACCTTGGAGTCCTTCATCCCGGCTAGGTGCTGGATCGCCCCCGAGATGCCAACGGCCAGGTACAGCTGCGGCGCCACCACCTTGCCGGTCTGTCCAACCTGCCAGTCGTTGGGTGCATAACCGGCATCCACTGCGGCGCGCGAGGCGCCCATGGCAGCGTTGAGCTTGTCGGCCAGCGGCTCCAGCAGCTTGAAGTTCTCGGCCGAGCCCATGCCGCGGCCGCCCGAGACAACCACCTTCGCACCCTGCAGCTCGGGCCGGTCGCTCTTGGCAATGTCGCGCGAGAGGAACTGCGACAAGCCGCTGTCGGCCACCGGCGTGATGGTCTCCACACTGGCGCTGCCACCTTCGGCCGGTGCCGGGTCGAAGTTGGTAGGGCGCACCGTGATGACCTTGATCGCGTCCGCACTTTGCACGGTAGCGATCGCGTTGCCGGCGTAAATCGGGCGGGTGAAGGTATCGGCCGACTCAACACTGATGATGTCGGAAATCTGCGCGCTATCGAGCAGCGCGGCGATGCGCGGCAGCACGTTCTTGCCGTTGGCCGTGGCAGCGGCCAACAGATGGCTGTAGCTCTTGGCGACCGCGACCACCTGGGCGGCCACGTTCTCGGCCAGCTGGTTGGCAAAGTGCGGTGCATCGGCCACCAGCACCTTGGTCACACCTGTCACCTTGGCGGCCTGCGCGCCGGCCGCAGCGCAGCCGCTGCCCACCACCAGCACGTGGACCTCGCCGCCCGCCTTGGCGGCGGCCGTGATGGCATTCAGCGTGGGCGCCTTCAGGTGCGCGTTGTCGTGTTCGGCAAGAACGAGGGCGGGCATGTCGTGTTCTTTCCTGTGATCTGGATGTCTGCCTAGCCAAGTACCTTGGCTTCGGTCTTCAGCTTGGCCACGAGCGTTGCAACGTCCGGCACTTTGACGCCGGCCTTGCGGCCAGCCGGCTCGCTGACCTTCAGCGTCTTCAGGCGCGGCGTCACGTCCACGCCGAGGTCGGCGGGCTTGAGCGTCTCAAGCGGCTTTTTCTTCGCCTTCATGATGTTGGGCAGCGAGGCATAGCGCGGCTCATTGAGGCGCAGATCGGCCGTGACCACCGCCGGCAGAGAAAGCTTCAGCGTCTGGAGGCCGCCGTCCACTTCGCGCGTGACGCTCACGCTGTCGGCGGCGACGTCGATCCTGGAAGCGAAGGTGGCCTGCGGCCAGCCCAGCAAAGCGGCGAGCATCTGGCCAGTGGCGTTGTTGTCGCCGTCGATCGCCTGCTTGCCCATCAGGACGAGCGAGGGGGCTTCAGCCTCGACCACC
>JBIIZX010000427.1:0-3458 GCA_044346055.1 Burkholderiaceae bacterium
CAGCGGAACGCTTCGCCGAGCGCGCACTGACGGAGGCGCGCTCAGCAAGTCAACCGCACGAAGTGGCCGCGACGCTTGTCATGCGCGGCCGAATTGCGAGCGCCAAGGGCGATCTTGCGGGTGCCGAGGGCCTGATACGCGAGGGCATTGAACTTGGGGAAAGGGCGGCCGGCGCGCGCGACTACGACTACATCATTCCACGTGCCATGCTGGCGCAGGTCCAGGCGCAGCGGCTCCGCCTGCCGGAAGCGGTGGCGAACTTCGAAGCTGCGCTCGCTACGGCGCGGCGCCTGAACGGTCCTGAACATCTCGACGCTATCCAGCTGCGTTTCCGACTCGGCAGCGTCCTTTTGGCCGCCGGTCGGCTCGACGAGGCACAGGCACAGCTGGAAGCAGCCCGCGAAGCAGCTTCCCGAGGAGCAGACCGCGAGCTGCTCCTATCCTCAATTCACTACGACATGGGCTTGCTGGAGCGGGAGGCTGGGCGTTACCAACGCTCAGCGCAACTCCTCTCGCAAGCGCTAGAGGTCCGTGAGCGGCTCCGTCCAGGCACGGCGCAGGCAGCATCGATTAGGGAGGAACTGGCTGTGACGCAAGGGCATCTCGGCAACTTCGATACTGCAGATGCTTTGCTTGCCGAAGCCAAGGCCCTACGGCTCGCGCAAGGGATGAAGCCGGGCGACTCGCTTTGGAACCGACAGGTTGGCCTGCAGCTCGCTGTACTTCGCCTGCGTGGCGACCAAGATCGCATTGCCGCGGTGCTACCACAACTCACCGCCGGGTCTCTGGACAGCCGCACGCCAACGCGATCTTGGCTAGTGGCCGTCCTGCTTCGCGCGAGCCTCGCACTGGATGCCGGTGCGGACGCGGAGGGCTCGCGCTTCTTGCAGGCAGTCAGCCGATCAATCAAGGATCTAGATCTGGATCGCCGCTATCCATATCTGGAAGCGCGCTACCACCTGCAATGCGGACGGCTGGCGAAGCGGGCGGACCACCCGGGCGCTGCCGAAGGGCACTTCCACCGCGTGGACACGGTCCTTGCGCTTGGCTACACGCCAGATGCCCCCCTGGCGCGAGAACTCGCTGCTGCACGGCGCGAAGGTCCCGTTGCGGCGCAAAGTGTGCGGTCGTGCCAATTCTGATACTCAAGTCAACCGAGCGGTGCGATAGGCCCCCCGCACCAACTCCTGAAACATCCACACGCCCGATTCGCGCAGCGCATTGAGCCGTCCCGGCTCGTACGAGCCGCTCGCGAGCCCGCGTTGCACGGCCTCGCAGATGGCGATGTCTTCCTTCTGCACCGCGTCGCTGAACGCGGCATCGGCCGCGGCGCGTTGTTCTGCGCCGGGCGCGTAGAAGAAATCGAACTCGACGCGGCAGCGGTCGGTGCCAAGCGGCACCACGCGGTTGGTCTGCAGCCGCCCCGGCAGGCAGTTGAGCATGGTGTTGGGCCAGAGCCAGTAGTACAGCGCCTCGCCCTGCCCGTACAGCGCGTCGGCGGTGTCGAGCGGGCTCGCTTGCAGCACATGCCAGTTGGCGAGCTCAGTAATGTAGCTCTGGTAGTCGAGCGCTGCGTTCAGTGTCGGATGCACGCGCGGGACGTGGTAGCCCTCGAGGTAGTTGTCGACGTAGACCTTCCAGTTGCATGCGATCTCGTACTCGGCGTGCGCTTGATGGAGGTACTGCGCCAGCCAGTGCGCTGGGCCCAGCCGCTCCTCGATGCCATCGACTACGCTCTCCAGCGGCGGTACATCATCGCTCAGCGCCACGAACACCAGCCCCTGCCACTCGGCCACATGCACCTGCGGCAGTCGCACCGCGTCGGCGCGAAAGTCCTGCACGCGGCCCATCTCGGGAGCACCGCGCAGGCAGCCATCCAGGCCGTAGCGCCAGCCGTGGTACTGGCACACCAGCTCGCGCGCGCCGCGGCCGTTGCACGTGGCCAGCGGCCCGGCGCGATGGCGGCACACGTTATGCAGCGCGCGCAGCGCGCCGTCGTCGCCGCGCACCACCACCAGTGGCAAGCCGGCCACTTCGGCCACCACATGGTCGCCGCTGGCGCGCAGCAGCGCTGCATGCGACACCAGCTGCCAGCTGCGCGCCATGATCTGCTGCGCGTCCACGGCGACAAACGCGGAATCGACGTAGCACGGCGCGGGCAGCGCGGTGGCGGTTTCCAAAGGCTGCGGTGCCAGGTCTGCGTCAGTTAGTACGCCACTGGGTACGCCATTGCTGGCGCCGCTGCGCACGCCGATACGGTTGCTTGAATTCGTTGGGTTCGGTCGCATGTGCGCGGATACTAGCGGCGCTTCGTCCGCCCTTGTCCCTCGCCTGCCGCGCCCGCCCATGACGCACCTGATCACCCTCATCGAGCAGTACGGCCTGGCGCTGGTGTTTACCAATGTGCTGCTGCTGCAGCTTGGCCTGCCACTGCCCGCGTATCCGACGCTGATCGCGGTGGGCGCGCTCGCCGCCGGCGGTCTGTACCCGCCAGCGCTCGTGGTCCTGGTCGCGGTGCTGGCGAGCGTGGTGGCGGACCTGGTGTGGTACGTGGCCGGTGCGCGTGTGGGCCGCCGCGTGCTGCGCGTGATGTGCCGCCTGTCGCTGTCGCCCGATAGCTGCGTGCGGCAGAGCGAGGCGATCTACGAGCGCTTTGGTCCGCCGTCCCTGATGGTGGCCAAGTTCATCCCCGGCTTTGCGGCGATTGCCACCGCAATGGCCGGAATCGTGCGCACGCGGCTGCTTGCTTTCGTGGTGTTTGACGCCATTGGCGCGGCGCTGTGGGCCAGCGTGGGGGTGGCTCTGGGGTGGCTCTTCCGTGACGCGGTGGCCGACGTGCTCGCCGTGCTCGCACAGGCCGGGCGCTGGGGCCTCGCACTGCTGCTGGCTGCGCTGGCCGTGTTCATCGCGGTCAAGGCCTGGCAACGCGTGCAGTTTCGCCGCCAGCTGCAGCATCCGCGTGCCAGTGTGGAAGAACTGAACACGATGCTCAGCGCAGGCCAGCACCCGCTGGTGATCGATGTCCGCCTGCAAAGCAGCCACGCAGAATCGCGCATCCCGGGCGCGGTGTGGATCAACAGCAATGCGCTGGAACATGGCCCTGCGCAGTTGCCGCTGGCCGATGAGGTCATCGTGTACTGCGCCTGCCCCAATGAGGCCAGCGCCGTGCTGGTGGCCAAGCGGCTCATGCAGCAGGGCTACCGCCAGGTGCGCGCCTTGCACGGCGGCATCGATGCGTGGACGGCGGCCGGCTTTGCGCTGGAGCACGACCCTGCGGCGGAGGAAACGGCCCCGTCACTGGCAGAGAAGATCGAATCGCTGTCGGGCTGAAGTTCGGGCTCAGCTTCGGTCTGAACATTTAGCCCGGATGTTTCACCAGTCACTGTTGTATGGGCCTGGTGGAGCAAGTGACCGTGCCATTTGGGCGGTTCTGATGGTGTAACCGATGCATTGCTGCG
>JBIIZX010000428.1:0-3443 GCA_044346055.1 Burkholderiaceae bacterium
AATTACTACACGCCGTCGTACACCGGCAAGTACGTCGCCTACGGCATGTCGGCGGGCGGCTCCGAAGACGCAGAGCTGTACGTCATCGAGACGGCCACCGGCAAGCGGATCGCAGGCCCGATCAGCCGCGCGCAGTACGGGGGAGTGGCGTGGCTGCCCGACGATTCGGGCCTGTTCTTCAACAGGCTGCAGGAAATGAAGCCGGGCATGGCGCCGATCGAAAAGTTCCAGAACACCCGCACCGTGCTGTACCGGCTCGGCAGCGATGTCGAGCAGGCGCCGACGGTGTTTGCCGCGGCCAATGGCATCGGCCTGAATCCCGCGCAAGACTCGCCCTACACGTTTCCGATCTACGGCACATCCTGGGCTGCCACGCGCATCTATCACGGCACCGACAACGAAGCGTCGCTGTACATCGCGCCACTGGCCGACGTACTGGCTGGCAAGGCGCAGTGGCGACGGTTGTTTGAGCAGAGCGAATCGGTGGTGAACATGGCCTTCGTCGGTGAGCGCCTGTTTGCGCTCACGCACAAGGGCGCCGCGCGCTTCAAGCTGATCGAGACCTCGCTCACGCAGCCGGACTTTCAGGCGGCGCGCGAGGTTGTGCCTCAGGGCAAGGGCGTGTTGACGGGGCTTGCGCGTGCGCGCGACGGGCTGTATGTCACGCGGCGCGATGGTGCCGTGACGCATCTGGCACGCGTGCGGCTGGCACCGGCGCCGGGGTCGGCGCCGATGGTTGAGGACGTGAAGCTGCCGTTCGAAGGCAGCCTCGAGCTGAGCGGCGCCGACTATCGGCTGCCCGGCACGCTGCTGTCACTGCAGTCGTGGACGCGCGGCCCGCAGATCTATCTCGCAGAAGGCCAGCGCGTGCGCAACACCAAGCTGCAGCCGCTGGGCAAGTACGACGCGCTGCAGGACTACGTCAGCACCGAGGGGCTGGTGCCAAGCCATGATGGCGCGCTGGTGCCGCTGTCGATCCTGCACAAGAAGGGGCTGAAGCTCGACGGCACCAACCCCACGCTGCTGTGGGGCTACGCCAGCTACGGCATCACCGAGGAGCCGTGGTTCTCGGCCTGGCGATTGGCTTGGCTGGAGCGCGGCGGCGTCTTCGCGGTGGCCAATCCGCGCGGCTCCGGCGCCTTTGGACAGGATTGGTACAAGGCGGGCTTTCAGCAGACCAAGCCGAACACGTGGAAGGACTTCATCGCCACTGCCGAGTACCTGGTCGCCAAGAAGTACACGTCGCCTACGCGGCTTGGCATCTGGGGCGGCAGCGCCGGTGGAATCCTAGTCGGCCGCGCGATGACCGAGAGGCCCGATCTGTTTGCGGCAGCCATCCCCGCGGTTGGCGTGCTCGACACGGTGCGCGCGGAACTCACGCCCAATGGCCTGCCAAACATTCCCGAGTTCGGCACGCACAAGACAGAAAGCGGCTTTCGCGCACTGCAGGCCATGAGCACCTACAGCGCAATCAAGGACGGCGTGCGCTATCCGGCCGTATTGCTGACGCACGGCGTGAACGATCCGCGCGTGGAAGTGTGGCAAAGCACCAAGGCCGCGGCGCGCCTGCAGGCGGCCGCTGCCAATGTCACCGATGCGCGCCCCGTGCTGCTACGGCTTGACTATGCCGGGGGCCATGGCATTGGCGACACCAAGGCGCAGCGCCAAGCCGAGCGGGCCGACGTGCTGGCGTTCCTCCTATGGCAATTCGGCCTGAGCAAGTAAAGCAGGGCAGGCACGCGCGTTTGCTGGCGGTCTTGGGGGCCGCGCGGGATTTGCTGAACTCGCTGGCCGCACTGGTCGCGCTGACCTCGCTGGCACTGGCAGCACCGGCGCTCGCGCAGGCGCCATTTCCCGGCCAGTACGCGCGCGCCGAGGGCAACCGCAGGCACCTGATCGAGCTGCGCGCCGACGGCAGTGCGAGCGCCACCACCACGGCGGCGGACGGCACCACACTGGTGGCCACGCGCTTTGAATGGCGCATGCAGGGCGATCGCCTGCTGCAAAGCCGGGTGCGGTTGCGCGACCGCAACGGCCAGTTCAACGCCACCCGTGACGATGTGTTGCTCGAGCTGCGTAACGTCAGCGCCAAGGGCTTTGACACGCGCGCCCGCGCCGACCTGCCCTGGTTCAGCTGGCGCCGTCAGGACGCGGCGAAGTAGCAAGCCGCTCCGCCTCGCGCGCCAACGCAACGAACGCAGCCACCGGCAGCTGCTCGGCGCGCTCGCCCGGGTCGACCTGTGCCGCCTCGATCGCGCGCTCATCCAGCACCGAGGCCAATGCATTGCGCAAGGTCTTGCGCCGCTGGGTGAAGGCAGCGGTGACCACGCGGGAAAACTGCGTTGTGTCCACGGGCGCGAGCGAGGCCACCGGGTGCGGCACCAGCCGCACGATGGCCGACTGCACCTGCGGCGGCGGGCTGAAGGCACCGGCGGGCACGATGAACAGGCGCGTGAGCGCATAGCGCCGTTGCAGCATCACGGACAGCCGCCCGTAGTCCTTGCCACCGGGCGCCGCCACCATCCGATCGACCACTTCTTTTTGCAGCATGAAGTGCTGTGACTGCACCTGCTCGGCAATCGGCAGCAGCGCAAACAGCAGCGGCGTGGAGATGTGATACGGCAGATTGCCGACGATCTTCAGCGGGCGCGGATCAGTGGCGGCAAAGGCATGCCAGTCGAAGTCGAGCGCATCGCCCTCGACCAGCGTCAGCTGCGCCGGTGTAAATCGCTCGCGCAGGCGCTGCGCGAGATCGCGATCAATCTCCAGGCACGTGAGGTGGCCGGCAGCAGCAACCAGCGGCGCCGTCAGCGCCCCGAGCCCCGGCCCGATCTCGACAATGCGCTCACCCGGCCGCGCCTGCACCACCGTCGCGATGCGCTCGATGTAATGCGCGTCGTGCAGGAAGTTCTGCGAGAAGCGCTTGCGCGCGCGGTGACCGAGCATGGTTCTAAGGCCGAGTGATTGACTGCGAAGCGAGCGTCGAGCGTAGCGCGCCGTTGCGCCCGGGTCGCGATCGTCAGGGCTCTGCCACGCGTACTCCGTGCACGCGCCCCACCAAAACGTTGTGCGCGCACCTTCAGGACGAAGCAGCTGGAAACGGCGACCGGTGACATTGACGGCGCCCGCAGGGAGCTATACAACCTTGCTTGTTGCGCTTGCCGCTGATCGGCAAGCGCTCAGGTTCAAGGACAGTTCGACATGGACAGTGCAGTAAATCCTTCGAGGACGATCAACAGGACATCGCGCGCCGCTCGCCGCTCGCCCTGACGGCCTGAGTCGGGTCAACGCGGTCAAGCTGATACTCGCCGAGCTCGAGGACGGCTCGTGGCCGCGCCTGCAGATGGCTGCCCGGCGTCAACTATCCTGAGCTGTTAGCGACAACTATCGTGAGCGGTGCGGTTGGGCGTTGATCATTGGGCTGGGGTTGCGCTGCGTTGCCG
>JBIIZX010000050.1:0-11542 GCA_044346055.1 Burkholderiaceae bacterium
TCGTCCCCATGCGATGCCCCCGATCTTTGCCAAATATCGGTGTAACGCACGAGAACGCTTTTGGTTGTCATGATTTAAGGAAAGCTCAATAATTGGACACATGAGCGAGACCATTGGCCGGGGCGCAACGACGCTGCGCGCCCCGCCAAGGGCGGGCCCGGAGGGTGATCCTCCAGAACGCCCGCACTCGTCGTTGCGCTGCCTTGACTGGGAGCCGCCCTGCCTGCGGCAGCGCGCCCTAGATTGCGATCGTTCTGGAGGTCACGCATGTGCGATCCAAGCGTCAACAGGCCCTCCATGCAGCGCACGGGTCGGATCGATGCCGTGTTCAACGGCACGGGGCATCCGCCCAAGGGCGCGCTGCTCGAGATCAGCGACACGGACTGGCACGTGGGCGTGGACATGGTGCTGCTGAATGTGATCCGCATGGCCCGGCTGGTCACGCCCATCATGCAGGCGCAGGGCGGCGGAAGCATCGTCAACCTGTCGTCCTACGCCGCCTTCGAGCCTGAGCGCGACTTTCCGCTGTCCACGCTGCGGGCGGCGCTGAGCGCCTTCACCAAGCTCTATGCGGACGAGCACGCGGCGCAGGGTATCCGCATGAACTGCGTGCTGCCGGGCTTTACCGACAGCCTGCCGGAGAAGGAGGCGCGGCGGCAACGCTTCCCGATGCAACGCTATGCGCGCGTCGACGAGATCGCTGATGCGGTGGCCTACCTGCTGAGCGAGCGGGCCTCGTACATCACCGGGCAGAACTAGCGCGTTGATGGCGGGATCACGCGCGCGGTGTGATGTTCCGCTCTACAGATACACCCGCGGCAGGCTGAACACCGGCAGCACGTCGCCGGTCACAGTGCCCTTGTAGTTCCGGATCTGCGGCCGCGCATAGCGCGCCAGCGGCGTCTTGCTCACATCGTCGACCAGCTGCAACTGCTGCAGCACCTCGACCGTGGCAGCGAGCAGCGCCCGGCGGTCGCCGTCGGCAATGCGGATGGCGATGCCGATGCCCTTGCTGCGGATGCCAAGGGCCTGCACGCCATCGGCGCCTATCTTGCTGACCCAGTCGCCACCACCGGTTTGCATCAGCGCGAGGTCGCTGCGGCCGGTGCCGGATACCAGGTCGGGGTGGCGCGTCATGGCAAAGCGCAGCGCTTGGAGCGCTGCCGTCTCGCCGAGCGCGAGCTTGCAGAAGCTATGGGCGAGGGCATCGAGCGGCATCGCAAAATTAGGCGCGCGGCAGCCGTCGATGCCCATTGGCAGCGCGCGGCCACCGGCAAAGTCCCGCACGCGCGCACGAATGCGGGCCTGCAAGGGGCTCTCAGGATCAAGGTAGCTGGCCAGCGGCTTGCCATGCAGGCGACAGTAGGCAAGAAAGCCCGAGTGCTTGCCCGAGCAGTTGTGAAAGAGCTGGTTCCAGCGGGCGCCCGGCGGCGCCTTCTCGTTCACATGTGCGAAGTAGGAGGGAACGTGGCAGCCGCACTGCAGGTCGGCCTCGCTCGCATCGATCGCCTGCAGCATCTTCTGCGCGGTGGTCACATGCATCGCTTCGCCGCCATGGCTGGCGCACATCAGCGCCACGGCTTGCGAGTCAAAGCCAAAGCGGGCGGCGCCGTCGTCTTCGATGAACGGCAGCGCCTGCAGGGGCTTCAATGCGCTGCGCGTGAAGCTCAGGCCCGTGGCCTCACCGGCCGTGGCAACGTGGCTGCCGCGCGCATCGACCACGGCGATGGAGCCGTAGTGAATGAGCTCAGGGGTGTTGCCACGCGTGGCGATGACAAGCGGTGCGTGGCGGGGGGATCGGAGATTCATGATGAACGACTGCGCCGTTGGCGCCTATGACGGCGCTGCGCGCCTATGAAACGACTGCGGCGAGGGGATGCGATCATAGCCACCGCAGGCGGCGTCATAGGCTGCGCCAGCAGCCGTCATGGCGACGCGCAGCGCCTCGTCATGCGGCAGCGGGCCGCAGTCCGCGCCGCAAGTGTCAGGCGGTTTGCGGTCGCGCGCCGCCGGTGGCGGTCGCCAGGCGCTGCGTCACTTCCTTGCGATAGCGGTTCAGTTCCTGCACCGAGGCAAAGCTGCGCTCGAACAACAGGCTCATGTTGTGCAGGATGCGCTCGACGACCTTGGTCTCCCACACCTCGTCGAACTTGATTTGCTCGTCGAGCCAGTGCTCCAGCCAGTCCGGATCCGGCAGGCGTGACTGCACGGTGTCGCGCGGAAACAGCGCCTGGTTCACGTGCAGGTTGGTCGGATGCAGCGCCTTGGCGGTGCGCTTGGCGCTGGCCATGAGCACCGCGATCTTGGCGAAGGCCGCACGGGCGCTGTCGCCCAGGTCGACCATGTACTTCTTCATGTAGCGCAGGTAGGCGCCGCCATGGCGCGCCTCGTCCTGCGACAGCAGGCGGTAGATGTGCTTGATGACGGGCTCGGTGTGCCACTCGCTGGCGCGGCGGTACCAATGGTTCAGCCGAATCTCGCCGCAGAAGTGCAGGGTGAGCGTCTCCAGCGCCGGCGCCGGGTCGAACTCGAAACGCACCTGGTGCAGCTCGTCGTGCGTGGGCACGAGATCCGGGCGAAAGCGGCGCAGGTACTCCATGAGGACCAGCGCGTGCTTCTGCTCCTCGAAGAACCACACGCTCATGAAAGCCGAGAAGTCGGAGTCATGCCGGTTGTCGCGCAGGAACATCTCGGTGGCCGGCAGCGCCGACCACTCGGTGATGGCGTTCATCTTGATGGTCTGCGCCTGCTCGTCCGACAGCGTGCTGGCGTCAAACTTGCTCCAGGGCACGTCTTTTTCCATGTTCCAGCGCACCGCCTCGAGCGAGCGAAACAGGTCCGGATACAGCATGTTGCCGGCAGCGAGGTTGGGGTTGAGCGGGACAGTGGATGCAGTGGTTGACATGGCAATGACCTGCTGGTCGTGTGGCTGTTTGGCGTGGCTCGGTTTGCTCTGACTCTGTCTGGCTTCAATCGACTTCAGTCGCAGTGTCGATTCAGTTGCCGGCTGCTGGTATTCGACTACTGGTACTCGACTACTGGGCAACTCGACTATTGCGCTACTGGACTACTGGGCCGCACGCGCCTTGAGCCAGCGCATCAGCCCGCCGAGAACCGGCAGTTTCTCATACAGTTCCTCGGCAAGGTCCCAATAGTCGCGGTGATACGAGACCTTGCCAGCGTCATCGAACTGCAAGTGCGATGCCCCCCGCACGACCTGGGCGCCGCGCTGGAAGCGGTGCAACTTGAACACGAAGTCCCAGGTGATGAAGGCCTGGCTGCCCTGCGCGACCATGGCGTGGACGACGAAGCGCGGGTCTTTCACCTGCACGAACATGTGCCGGAAGATGCGCTGCACTTCAGCAAGGCCGCGTACTTCGTTGAACGGATCCTTGAAATAGGCCTGCGCGCTGTAGATCTCGTCCAGGCGCGCGACGCTGGCCGGGCCGAGTGTTTCGAAGAAGACTTTCAGCCGCGCCAGTGCGGCTTGCAGCTCCGCCGCGTCAAGCTCGGTGGTTTCGGGTGTCGAAGCTTGCGTGGCCGAGGACGCGGCCGCGCCCGGCGCGCTGCTCATAGGCCGGTGGAGCGCCGCACCAGCCACAGCTGCAGCCGATATGGCAGCACGCGCAGCAGCTTGAGCATGCGCGTGAAGCGCTTGGGATAGTGGATCTCAAAGCGGCCGGCCGCGATCTCGGCCAGTGTGACGCGCGCTGCGTCCTCGGCCTTCATCAGCGCCGGCATCTCGAAGTCGTTCTTCTGCGTGAGCGGCGTGTCGACAAAGCCCGGATTGATGAGATACACGCCCAGTCCCTTGGGCCGCAGGTCGTTGTACAGCGACTCGGTGAAGTTGATCAGCGCTGCCTTGCTCGCGCCATAGATGAGCGCCTTGGGCAGGCCGATGTAGCCGGCGACCGAGGCCACGATGCCGATGCCGCCCGCCTTTTGCGCCAGCAGCGTGGGCACGATCACGTCAACGCAGTTGAGCACGCCGTGCAGATTGACCTCGAGCAGCTGACGCGCGCGCGCCAGATCGAAGGCATCGCCGCGCATCTCGGTGTGGGTGCCGGCGACGATCAGCGCCAGGTCGATGCCGCCCCATGCGGCGACGATGGCCTCGCGCGCGGACAGCACGCTGGCGTGGTCGGTGATATCGAGCGGCGCGATCAGCGCACCGGCTTGCGCGCCCGCCACCCGCGCCAGCAACTCGCGCTTGCGCGCCGACAGCGCCACCTTGGCGCCATGCCCAAGCAGCTCGCGTGCAATCGCCGCACCAATGCCATAGCTGGCGCCGATCACCCACACCCGCTTGCCCGCATAGCCGGCTAGCGGCGGGTTCATCGCGCCGAACAGCCCGGGGGCAGGCACTGCTGCTGGCACGGACGCGTGCGCTGCCTCGGCCGCCTGGCGCAGCGAGCTGGTAGTGCTGGAGTCCGCGTTGGCGGAGGTGGGCGTCATCGTGCGGGCTGGTTGGTTGTTAGGAGTGTTGCGCAGGAGGCGGGCATTGGTTGCGCTTGGTGGTCCGGCGGGTCCCGGGCAACGCGCGTGACCCTGCACTCTATCTTGCGCCTCATTTCCGGCGCTTCACTTCCGGCTGAACGAGATCAGTACTTCGCCAACCCGAAAGCCCCAGAAAGACATCACGGCGCGATTGAGCATCACACGCTCGTCGATCAGGAACATCCAGTCATCAAAGCCGATGTCGTAGGTCTTGCCCTCGGCCGTCTTGTACGCCAGGGTGTAGCTCCAGTTCAAGGCATTGCCGCTGACCCGGCCGCGGGCCTGGCCGACGACGTCGGCTGCGGTACCGATCCACTCGCCGCTCTTTGGTCCACCCGCGCCGGGCTTCAGCGTCCACACCCGCTTGTCCTTGACACCATCCGACCAGACGAAATCCTCGTCTAGCGTGCCAGTGTCGCCCTGCCAGGTGGCCTTGATCGTCACCACGAAGCGCCGCGTCACCTGGCCCGAGCGGTCCATGACCGCGCCGTGGCCTTCCAGCGTGCCGTTGAAGTACTGCTTCAGATCGAGCGCTGGCTTCTGCTCGGCGTAGACCTTGGGGTCAATGCTGGCGCAGCCGGCCAATGTGCCGATGGTTGCCAGTGCGGCCAGCACGGCCAGTGACCGCAGCAACCCGCGAATTGAGTAACGCATCATCCTTGCCTCGATGTGATCTTGCGGTTCAGAAGCGCTGGCCGCGCCAGGCTGCCCACAGCAGGGCCGCTGCGACCAGCTTGAGCACACACGGCACCACGGCGTAGGTGAAGGCGAGCGCGGCCAGCGCCGCTTCGTCCTGCACGCCGCGGCTGTAGCCCAGGCCTTCGAGCAGCGGCAGGGCAATGCCGCCCGCCAACGCCAGACATAGTTTGTTGACGAAGTTCCACAGGCCAAAGTAGCTGCCCTCGCGGCCATGGTGGCCGTTGGCATCGATCACGCGCGCCAGCAGCGCCGGCGGCAGCGCGAGATCGGCGCCAAAGGCAATGCCCGAGAGCACGCAGATCGCCGCAAATGGCAGCAATGCGCCGGCACCGAGCCCATAGGCCCACACGAACGCCGCCACCGCCGCCACCATGCCGCCCAGCCACACCACGTGCAAACTGGCCTTTTGCGCCAGCTTGATCCACAGCGGCATGCTGGCCGCGCCCGCGATGAAGTACAGCGCGAGGAACAGCCCCACGTGATCGGGCAAGCCAAGCCGGTCGGCCACAAAGAACTGGAACACCGTGGCAGTGATGGCCGGCGCAATCGCGTTCAGCGCAAACACCGCCAGAAGCCAGCGAAAGCGCGCGGTGCGCAAGGGCACCACAAAGGCGGTGAAGGGATTGCCGCGGTCGGCCGCTGGCGTGGCCGCAACGGCTGCAGGCGCCGCAGTGGGCACCGGTGCCTTGCGCACCAGCAGCACCAGCGCGCCGGCCAGCAGCAGCAGGAACAGCCACGCCAGCCCGGTCATGCCGATGAAGGCCGGCATCGCCCCACCAATGAGCACGCCGATGAGCCCCGCGCCCTCACGCGCGCCGGTGATACGAGTGCGGCCGGCATCGTCATGCGCCAGCTCCGAGCCCCAGGCCTGGTAGGCCACAGTTGCCAGCGAGTAGCCGACGTAAGCGGCGACCAGGGTGCCGAACAGCCACGCCGCCGAACGCGCCGGCGTGTCCAGGCCCGGCGATGGGTTGAACAGCAGCCAGAAGCCGAGCGCCAGCAGCGGTGCTGCGAGCAGGATCGGCCGCAGGTAGGCGCCCGTGGATTTCTGTGCATCGACCCAGGCGCCAAGCAGGGGGTCGGCGACGGCGTCGACCAGCCGGGTGGCCAGCAGCACGATGCCGATAGTGGTCAGCGCCAGCCCCGTCCGGTCCGCGTAGAACTCCGGCAGCAGAATGTTCAGCGGCAGCGCCGTCATGGTCAGCGGCAGCGCCAGCAGCGCATAGGCCGCCAGTCCTGCCGCAGGCACACGCTGAGGCGGATGCGCTTGTGCCGGCGCGCTGTCGGCAGCGGGCAAGCTGGCGTCCGCGGCCGCAGCCCGCGTCAAGTCGACACCGGACATCGGCGCCGCGTCAGACCGGGCCGCCAGGCGTGGCCAGCAGGCTTTCGCGCAGCTTGGGCGCGCGCGTGCGCTCGTCCAGCCAGATGGCAAAGAACGCCTGCGCAAAGGTCGTCTCGTCCACGCTGCCGGCAAACACGCCGTCGACGTAGAAGCGCGCGCCCTTGCCCGGCACATTCACGCCGGCAATGCGGCGGCCCTTGTCGACGTCCGGAAAGATCTTGCGCATCGCCTCCTGCCAGCGCGCCTGCTCGGCGGCGCTGCCGAGGCCCATGCGCTGCATTTCCTCGCGGCTTGCATCGGCGATCGCCTTGCCTTCGAGCTTGCGCGCATAGGTGAGCTCGAGCACGAAGGGCTGGCCCGCCCAGTTGCGCGGCTCAAAGCCCGGCGCCGCATACAACAGCGCGTCGTACACGTGGAAGCCGAACCAAGTGAGTTTGCCCTGGCCGGCCAGGCGCGCTGTCTCGACGTATTTGCGCACATGCGCTGGCGGATTGCCCGGGGTTGCGGCGCTCAGGTCGGTCATCATGGTGCTGGCCATCAGTGCAGCGGCTGCAAATGCCTTGACTTGCGACCGCGCTTTAGGCCGCAGCGGCGCTGCGGACGTCGGCGGCACTGTTGACTGGGTCTCTGGTGAGCGTGAACTGGATGACATTTGTGTTTCCTTCAGCGAACGCTGCCTCACAGTAGGCGAGGTAGAACTCCCAGATGCGGATGAATTTGTCATCGAATCCGAGCGACCGCACGGCGGCCAGTTGGTGCATGAAGCGCGCGCGCCAAGTGGCAAGCGTGCGCGCATAGTCCATCCCGAAGCCGTGCTGGTTGATGACAACCAGGCCGGCGCGCTCGGCCTGCGCACGAAACACGCTGGGCGAGGGCAGCATGCCGCCGGGAAAGATGTACTGCTGGATGAAGTCGGTGCTCTTGCGATAGCGGTCGAACAGCTCGTCGGCGATGGTGATGGTCTGGATGCAGGCGCGGCCGCCGGGTTTCAGGCAGCGTGCCAGCGCGTCGAAGTACGACGGCCAGTAGGATTCGCCCACGGCCTCGAACATCTCGATTGATGCAATGCCGTCAAACTGCCCGCGCTCCTCGCGGTAGTCCTGCAGCACCAGATCGCCGGTGAGCTTTTGCCGGCGCAGGCGCAGCTGCGCGTACTGCAGCTGCGACGGTGACAGCGTGAGGCCACGCACGCGGTGCCCTGCGCGTGCCGCCGTCTCGGCAAAGCCGCCCCAGCCGCAACCGATCTCCAGCACGCTTGAGCGTGTGGTGAGCTGCAGCTCCTCGAGCACGCGCGCGTACTTGGCGCGCTGTGCGCTCTCCAGCTCGCGGGTATCCACCGGCGCCGGCACGTCCTGCGCGCCGCTGTCGTGGGACGGTGGAAACAGCGCACTCGAGTACGTCATCGAGCCGTCGAGCCACAGCGAATAAAACGCGTTGCCCAGGTCGTAGTGCGCGGTGATGTTCTTCTTCGCCTGGCTCTTAGTGTTGCGGTTGAACAGGTGCTTGATCCGGTAGGCCAGCGAGCCCCAGAAGTTGCCGTAGATCACGGCTTCGGCCGCGGCCCGATTGCGCACGAAGTACTGCAGCACCCGCGCCGGATCAGAAGTGGTCCAGTCGCCTGCGGCATAGCTTTCGGCAAAGCCGATGTCGCCGCTCCTGAGCGCCGCGCCAAACACGTTCCAGTTGATCAGCGTGACATCAGCCTGCGGCCGGCCATGGCCGACGCGCGCGCGCTGCCCGTCAGGGAAGGTGACAAGAAGCGTGCCGTGGTCAAACCGCTCAAGCAGCTTGAGCACCCAGCGCGCGGTGGCCGGAAACTCGGCGGTCTTCAGCCGGTCGGGGCCGGGGATCACCTCCGGGCGCGGCGTGTTCAGTTCGAGACTCAGTGCCTTCATCGCGGGTCTGGGACAGAGGGCGTCACGGCCAGTGGCGGCGGCGCCGGTTTTGAAAAGAACGGGACGCGCTTGAGCCACAGACGCAACGCGTGCCAGTGGATTCGCGCGACAACACCAAAGGTGAACAGCGGATAGGCAAAGAACGCGTGCGCCAGGGCCTGGTCGGTGGCGGGCTGCAGGCGGCCTTCGACCGAGGTTGCCAAGAGCGGCGTGGCGGCCTGCGCGTCTTCGTAATAGTCGATGCGGGCGATGAAGCGTGCGCCGGTCGTGCCTGATGCTGGTTGGCCCTCACCATCAGGCGCGCCGGTCATCATGAAGCGGAAGCGATAGTGACCCTTGACCTCGCAAAATGGCGAGACATGAAACGCCTTGGCCGCCTGCAGCTCCTCGCCCCAGGCCAGTGGCCGGCCGTCGGCGTGGGCCAGCAGGTAGCAGTGGCTTTCGGCAAAGGTGTTGTTGACTTCGCACACGATGGCGCGCAAGGCGCCGTCGCCGCGATGGCACAGCCAGAAGCTCACCGGGTTGAACACGTAACCGAGCACGCGCGGCATGGTGTGCAGCCAGATCTCGCCGGCGGCGTCGTGCACGCCGCCATCCGCGAGCACGCGCTCGATCCAGGCCAAGGGTGAGTTGCGCTCGATGTCGCTGCTGTCGGCGCTGCCAGCCCGGTGGGGCGCGCGGGCGCCGTGATCGGCATCGCGCACCGAGAACGGCGCGGCGCGGTTGTGGGCCAGCCAGCGCAACCCCCAGTCCGCCTCGGGCGTGAGCGCGCGCACCGGCAACCGCAGGAAGAAGCTGCGGTAGGCGAAGCGGTGCGCGGCCGGCCGCGCGCGTGTGTGGCGCACTGAACCGAAGCCAATGAGAGGTCGTGAATTCATAGGCGTGACTCGTTGGTCACAGTTTGCACCGAAAAGTTCTAGAAGCCAAGTGCCGCAGCATTGGTCAGGTGGCGCAGGGCGGCCGCTACGCGGCGAGCGGCAGTCGGCGGCCGCTGATCGCCCGAATGCCGTCGGCCACCGCCAACCCGGATTTCAGGCCGTCTTCATGAAAGCCGTAGCCGGTCCAGGCACCGGCAAACCAGACCTGATCGCGGCCTTGCAACTGCGGCAGCTTGCGCTGTGCCTCGATCGCCGCGCTGTCGAAAATGGGGTGGGCGTAATCGAACTCGGCGATCACATGCTCGGTGGCCGGCTCGATGAACGGATTCAGGCTCACCATCACGGGCGATCGAAACGGCAGCGGCTGCAGCATGTTCAGCAGGTAAGTGACCGCCAGATTGGGGCCGGTGGCCACCGAGCGGCCGCCATCGCTCTGGTAGTTCCACGCGGCCCACACCTTCTTGGCGGCAGGCAGCAGGCGCGTGTCGGTGTGCAGGATGGCGCGATTTGGCTGATAGCCCACTGCCTCAAGCACAGCGCGCTCGTCGCGAGTGGCGTCCGCCAGCACCCGCAGCGACTGGTCGCTATGGCAGGCCAGCACCACCTGGTCGTAGCTGGCGGTGCCACGGCGGCTTTTCACCACGACCTTGCCCAGCGCGTGGTTGCGCGTGACCTCGAGCACCGGATCGTCGACGCGCACATCAGGGAGTTTGGCCGCGATCGCCTGCACGTACTGGCGTGCACCGCCGGCTACCGTGAACCACTGCGGCCGGTTGTTGACCTGCAGCAGGCCATGGTTGTGGCAAAAGCGAATGAAGGTCGCGGCCGGATACGCGAGCATCGTTTCCAATGGGCACGACCAGATGGCACCGGCCATCGGCAGCAGGTACCACTGGCGAAACGGCTGCCCGTAGCGCTGCTCATCCAAAAATGCGCCGAGGGACAGTTGGCCCGTGTGCTGCTGGCCGAGCGCAATGCGGGTTGCTTCCTTATTGAAGCGCAGCAGGTCGCGCAGCATCGACAGGAAGGCTGGCGTCACGAGATTGCGCCGCTGCGCAAACACCGCGTCAAGCGAGGTGCCGGACCACTCCAGCTGCCGCCCGCCCGGCAGCGGCAGGCTCACCGAGAACGACATGTCGCTCTTGGCGGTTGGAATGCCGAGCGCAGCCAGCAGCGCGATCAGGTTGGGATAGGTGCGCTCGTTGAACACGAGAAAGCCCGTGTCCACCGGGTGCGTGATGCCGTCCACGCAGACATCGACCGTGTTGGTGTGCCCACCGAGCCGCGGCGCCGCCTCGTACAGCGTGACGTCGTGATCGGCTGCCAGTGCGTGCGCACACCCAAGACCGGAGATGCCGGCACCGACGACTGCAATCTGCATGGTTCTTTCCTGCCGGGAGGTGCCGCTGGTTGTGACTCTTGGTGGTGATTCTTGTTGGTGCTTGCTAATGAGTTCTTATGTGCCGATCGGACCGGCATTTGCGCTCGTTCGGCTCTCAGCACATCGGGTGATGCAATCAGGCAGCGTCCGGTCATTGCGTTAGCGCATCTACGCAGACGCGACGGCGCAGTTGCAACGAGCGGCCGCACAGTCCGATCGCCGACGCGATCCTCGACCGAGAAGCGCCCGGCGCGCCCTACTTCTCGGACAGCAACTGCTCTATGCGCGCCGTCACGCGTGCATCCAGTGGCGCAACCTGGCTAGGATAGCTGGCGACCACGCGGCCCTTGCGGTCGACCAGATACTTGTGGAAGTTCCAGCGCGGCACTTCGCCACTGGCCTTGGCGAGCTCGGCGTAAAACGGGTGGGCCTGGGCGCCGACCACGCGCGTGGTCGCAAACATCGGAAACTTGACGCCGTAGGTGTTGAAGCACAGCTCGGCGATCTTCTTGCTGTCCTTGTCTTCCTGATTGAAGTCATTGGACGGGAAACCCAGCACCTGAAAACCCTTGCCGGCGTAGCGCGCGTACAGCTTTTCCATCGCTTCGTACTGCGGCGTGAAGCCGCAATAGCTCGCGGTGTTCACCACCAGCAGCACCTGACCGGCGTACTGACACAGGTCCTGCACCGACTCGTCTTGCAGCCGCGGCGCCTGGAAGCTCAGCACACGCGGGCAGGCCGCTGGCGACTGCGCAAACGCCGGGGTGCCGGCCGCCAGCAGGGCGGAGGCAACGAGCAAGCGGCGGCGGCATTGATTGGTCGTCATGAATCAGCGAAAACCTTTGAGAAT
>JBIIZX010000429.1:0-3436 GCA_044346055.1 Burkholderiaceae bacterium
GCCCGCACTGCGGTGCCGGGTAACTGAAGATCATCGCCGCCATCCTGGCGCGGCCGGCATCCCAAGCGAGACATCTATGTGAGTGGCGCCGCGCGCCTGGGCGTGAGCAGTGCGCCCATTGCGCCGCGCTCCACAGACTTCATGTGTGCACGCTGGTGTATCGGGCGCAGCGTGGCAACCGCTGGAAGAGCGAGCCCAACGAGGCTGCGCTGTATTCGCCGGGCCGCGGAATTCGCGAGCGCCAGGGCCCGTCGAGCGTGGTGGTCGAGCGCTGCCCGTACATGCAGGCCGTCACCCACCGCAAGGCCACGGCGGCGATTGGCCTCGCGCTGCTGATGGGCGTGATCTGGTGGCTGTTTGCCCGGCCGCACGATGCGGTGTACTACGAATGGCGGCATGGCGGGCGAGAACCCCGACCCGGCGTTGCATGGGCTTGCCTTGATCTGCCTTCAATCGCGATTGCATTGAAGCGCCGTTGATACGGGCCAGGCCACCGCATAATGCGGTCGCTCTCGACCCGTGCCATGACCTCTGCCGCGCTTGATCCCCGTGCTCCGCTGCCCGTGCGCAATGTCGCTCCCGCGCGCGTGTTGCAGTGGCTGGCGCTTGGTTGGCGCGACCTGTGGAGCTCGCCGGTGGCGAGCCTGCTGCATGGGCTGATCGTTGCGATCGGCGGCTGGCTCGCGTTGGCGCTGCCGCCGCAACTGTGGTGGATCCTGCCCGGGGCGCTCTCTGGCTTCGTGCTCGTAGGCCCGATCCTGTGCACAGGCCTCTATGACTTGAGCCGGCTGCAGGCGCGCGGTGAGCGGCCCGGCCCCGGCGCCGTGATCTCCGCCTGGCAGCGCGAGTCACGCCCGCTGGTGCGGGTGGGCGTGCTGTTGTTCGTGCTGGCCACGCTGTGGGTGCTGGTCTCCGCGCTGCTGTTCAGGCTGTTCCTGCCGGTGCCGATCGCTTCACCACTCGCATTCTTTCGCTATGCCGCGCTGGAGCAGGGCAATGCGTTGTTCACGCTGTGGCTGCTGCTGGGTGGCCTGGGTGCGGCGGTGGTGTTCGCGTTGACAGCCGTCTCGCTACCGCTGCTGCTCGGACGCAGGCTCGGGTTTCGCGCGGCCTTGCTCACCAGCGTGCGGGCGGTGGGCGACAACCCGGTCACCATGGGCCTGTGGGCGGCGGTCGTGATGACGATGGTGGCGCTGTCGCTGGCCACCGCCATGCTCGGTTTCATTCTCGCCGTGCCGCTGCTCGGGCATGCCACCTGGCATGCGTACAAGGAGCTGGTGGTGACTGACGGCGTGCCGCTGCGCTACGAGTAGCCCACCAGAAAGGCGCGCGTGGAAGGCACCGTTTTCGGCTTCACCGAGCAGCAGATCTCGCACCTGGGCCTGACCTGGGGGCTGGCTGGCTTCATCGGCCTGATGCTGCTCATCATCTGGAAAGTTGCACGCGAATCCAGGGCCGGGCGCTTTGGCACCTTCGTCCTGTTTTTCGTGCTGGCCTTCGGGATTTTCGGCTTTCTGATGAAGCAGGTAATCCAGTGGATGCTGGGGCTTTGAGGGGTACGCGACGCTCGGCGCCGCACGCGCACCTCGCGGTGCGGCTCAGGCGCCAGCGTGAAGCAAGATGCTGATTCGGATTTGGTGGCCCAGCCAGATGAATCCGAAAAGCGGTTGACGCTTACGCTCTGCTTCGCGTCGACGTCACTGCGCTTTTGTCCAGCTGAACACACGCACCGGAGGAATGTTGATCATCTCCCACTGCTTCTTCGCCGGCCCCAAATAGGGTGTGGCGTAGTCGGCAACGTGGGCGCGCACCTGGTAGGCGACAAAGCGACCGCCGGGGGCGAGCACGGCGGCGATGGCCTGGGCGATGCGGTCGGCCACGTCGGCGGGCATGGTTGAAAACGGGATGCCGGAGATCACTGCCTCGGGCGCCGGCAGGCGGCGGGCGGCGAGAAACTCGGCGATGTGCTCGGCGCTGCCCAATTGCGCAATGAAGCGCGAATCGTCAATCATGCCGCTGATGCGGGCGTGAAAGCTCGGGCTCAGTTCAATCGCCAGCAGCGTGGCATCGATGCGCATCGCATCCAGGAATGCACGAGTGGTGCCGCCTGTGCCTGGGCCAAGTTCTACTACGCAGCGGGCGCCGGCAACCCGCGCCGTGCGGGCCAGGCGCTGCTCCAGGAAGCTCGAACTCGGAATGACCGAGCCCACCTGATCCGGGTGCTGCAAAAACCCCTTGAGAAAGGCGACGTCGTCGCGGGCCGATGCAAGGATGCCGCGGCGCTCGGGCGCTGACGCCGAGGCCAGGCGCACATCAGGTGCGCGTTCGATCTGCGCTGCTGTCGTGCGGGGTCTCGCCTGGGGGCCGTGTCGCATAATCCGTTCGTCCGTGGCTGTACTCGTGAGTGCTTGCCGAAGTGCCGGGACACATCCTTGATGACGCTTCCCGCCCTTGCCTGAAGCCTGATCTTTCTTCCGCGGCGACTATAGCAATGCCCGCTGACACGACTGTCAACGCGCTGGCCAGTCCGAGCCCCTGGCGCTTCTGCGTTGCGCCGATGATGGACTGGACCGATCGCCATTGCCGCATGTTCCATCGGCAGCTTTCGTGCCGTGCGCGGCTGTACACCGAAATGGTGACCACGGGGGCACTGTTGCACGGGGACGCGCGGCGCCATCTCGACTTTGACGCGCGCGAGCACCCGGTAGCGTTGCAATTGGGCGGTAGCGAGCCGGAGGACCTGGCGCAGAGCGCGCGGCTGGGGGCACGCTGGGGCTATGACGAAATCAATCTGAATTGTGGCTGCCCGTCAGAGCGCGTACAGCGCGGCGCCTTTGGTGCCTGCCTGATGGCCGAGCCGCAGCTGGTGGCCGACTGTGTCAAGGCAATGCTCGATGCCACTGGCGTGCCAGTGACGGTCAAGCATCGCATTGGCCTGGGGCGCGACGAGGACGCTGGCCTGGTGCGCGACTTTGTCGGTGCACTGTTCGATGCCGGCTGCCGCGTGTTCATCGTGCATGCTCGCAATGCCTGGTTGCAGGGTCTGTCGCCCAAGGAGAACCGCGAAGTGCCACCGCTGCGCTATGCCGTGGCAGCGCAACTGAAGCGCGACTTTCCGCAAGCAACCTTTGTGCTCAATGGCGGCATTGACTCGATCGATGCTGCGGAGCAGGCGCTGCAGAGCTTCGACGGCGTGATGCTGGGGCGTGCGGCGTATCACACGCCGGCGCTGCTGGCGCAGGTTGATGCGCGGCTGTTCGGGCAGGACCATGTACTGCAGTCGCCTGCGCCCACCCAGCGGGACGCGGTCATCGAGGCCATGACGGCCTATCTGCAGCAGCAGGTTGCTGCCGGCGTTCCCGTGCGCGCCGTCGTGCGCCACATGCTCGGGCTGTTTCAATCCGAGCGGGGGGCGCGCGCCTGGCGGCGCCAGTTG
>JBIIZX010000430.1:0-3430 GCA_044346055.1 Burkholderiaceae bacterium
CGATGGCAACAACCCGACCGTGCTTTTTGGCTACGGCTCGTATGGCATCACGGAGAACCCGGGCTTCAACCCGCGCCTGATCGCCTGGCTGGAACGTGGCGGCGTGTATGTCTACGCCCACGTGCGTGGCGGCGGCATGTTCGGCACCGAGTGGCATCTGGCCGGGCAGAAGGCCAACAAGCCCAACACCTGGCGCGATGGCATTGCGGTGGCGCAATGGCTGATTGCCAACAAGTACACCTCGTCGCAGCGCCTGGCGATTTTCGGCGGCAGCGCCGGCGGCATCTTTGTCGGCATGGCGATCAACGAGCGGCCCGATCTGTTTGTCGCAGCCGTGCCCGCTGTGCCGGTGATGGATACGGTGCGCGCCGAACTCGATCCCAATGGCCCGGCCAACATCCCGGAGTTCGGCACCGTCAAGGAGCAGGCGGGCTTCAATGCGCTGCGCGCGATGTCGAGCTACCACGCGATCAAGCCGGGGACGCGCTATCCGGCGGTGCTGCTGGTGCACGGCGTGAACGACACGCGGGTGGCGGTCTGGCAGAGCACCAAGTACGCCAACCGGCTGGCCAGCGCGAGCACCGGCGGGCCGGTGTTGATGCGGCTCGATTACCAGCTTGGCCACGGCGGCGGCGCCGCCCTTGCGCAGCAGCAGGAGCAGACCGTGGATATCTGGTCGTTCATGCTGTGGCAAATGGGCGTGCCGGAGTTCCAGCCCAAGTAAGTCCGTTATCTCGCCGCACCGCGCGTGGCAATCCACAGCAGAGCGGCGGCCAGCGCGCCGGTGGCGATGAGCAGCACCAGCACCCCGTTGTAGTTGCCGGTTGCGGCGAACATCAGCGCGGCCACCAGTGGGCCGGCCGCCTTGGCCACCAGCACCGGGGCGGCGAGCGCGCCGTTGACGGCGCCGTAGTGGTCGCGACCATAAAGCTCGGCCGGGATTGCACCGCGCACGATCGTCATCACGCCGTTGCCGGTGCCGTAAAGCACGGCAAACAGCACGAACATGGCGGTGTGCAGGTCGGCGGTGGCAAACAGCAGCAGTGACAGCGGCAGGAAGGCGGCAGCGGCCACGCCCACCTGCTGCATGCTGAAGCGGCGTGCCAGTGCCACCTCGGCCACGCGGCCGGCCACCTGCATCGGGCCGATGAGTGCACCGAGCGCCGCGGCCTGAGCCGCGCTCATGCCCTTGGATTCGAGCATGGCGATCAGGTGGACCGCCATGGCCGAGAACACCAGCACGTTGGCAGTGAAGGCGCCGGCGAGCAGATAAAAGCGCGGGTCGCGCAGCACTTCGTGCACGTTGCGTGAGGGCGTGGCTTTCATTGCTGCAACCGGCTGCGGTGTCGCGGCACGCGTCCCTCCGGGCAACGTGAAATGCAGCGGCACGCACACCGCGAGGTTGATCAGTGCCAGCACCTGCATCGCCGTGCGCCAGCCAAACTCATCGAACAGCGCCTGCGTCAGTGGCCAGAACACGGTGCTCGCCAGCCCGCCAAAGAGCGTGAGCACGGTGATCGCGCGCCGGTAGTTCAAGGCAAAGGCGCGCGTGACCACGGCAAAGGCGGGGTCGTACAGCGTCATCGCCATCGCCACGCCGAGCAGCGCCCACACCGCATACAACTGCGCAGCCGAGTGCACCAGCGACAGCATGAACAGGCCCGTCACCGCCAGCAGCGAGCCCAGCACCATTGGCCGGCGCCCCCCGTGCCCGTCGATCCACGCGCCCACGCGAGGCGCCAGGAGGCCCGAGATCAGCAGCGCGAGCGAGAAAGCACCGACCGCGAGCGGCTTGGACAGCGCCAGCTCGCGCTGCACCGGCTGCAGCAGCAGCGCGAAGAGGTAGTAGATCGAGCCCCAGGAGGTGATCTGCGTGATGCCGAGCGCGATGACGAGCCGCCATGGCTCGCGCTCGTGCACCGCGCTCGTATCAACTGCCACGCACCGCTGCCTTCGCACCCGCTTCGTACCAGCCCTTGCTTGAATTGACCCAGCGCACCACCAGCAGCATGACCGGCACCTCGATCAGCACGCCGACGACCGTGGCCAGTGCAGCGCCGGACTCAAAGCCAAACAGGCTGATGGCCGCGGCCACGGCGAGCTCGAAGAAGTTGCTGGCTCCAATGAGCGCGGATGGGCAGGCGACGTTGTGCTTCTCGCCTACCGCGCGGTTGGCCCAGTACGCCAGGCCCGCGTTGAAGAACACCTGGATCAGGATCGGCACCGCCAGCAACGCGATGACGAGCGGTTGCCGCAGGATCTGCTCGCCCTGGAAGGCGAACAGCAAGACGAGGGTCACGAGCAGCGCCGCGATCGACCACGGGCCGAGCGCGTGCAGCAGCCGATCGAGTGCGGCACTGCCGCCCCGCTGCAGCACGGCGCGGCGGATGATCTGCGCAATGACAACCGGCACCACGATGTACAGCACCACCGAGGTCAGGAGGGTGTTCCACGGCACCGTGATCGAGGCCACACCGAGCAGCAGCGCCACGATCGGCGCAAAGGCAAAGATCATGATGGCGTCGTTCAGTGCCACCTGCGACAGCGTGAAGTAGGGGTCGCCCTGGGTGAGCCGGCTCCACACGAACACCATTGCCGTGCAGGGTGCGGCGGCGAGCAGGATGAGGCCTGCAACGTAGCTGTCGATCTGGTCCGGCGGCAGCCACGGTGCGAACAACTGCTTGATGAAGAGCCACGCCAGGAACGCCATCGAAAACGGCTTGACCAGCCAGTTGATGGCGAGCGTCACGCCAATGCCGCGCGCATGCTGGCGCACCTGGCCCAGTGCTGCGAAGTCGATGCGCAGCAGCATCGGGATGATCATCACCCAGATCAGCAGGCCCACCGGCAAATTGACCTTGGCCAACTCCATCGCGCCAATGGCACGCACCGGCGTGGGAAACAGCTGGCCGAGCGTGATGCCAACGACGATGCACAACGCCACCCACAGCGTGAGGTAGCGCTCGAAGACACTCATGCCGGCGGGCGCCGGGGGCGCAGCAACCTGCTCGCTTGCGCTCATCAGCTCCCGCCAATCTCTTTCATGCGCTGCGTGAGCGACACGCGATCGAGCTTTGCCAGCGGCAGGCTCAGGAACATCTCGATGCGGTGACGCAGGCGCGTGTAGGCATGAAAAAAGGCCTTGCGTTTCTCGTCATCCGAGCCTTCGACCGCCGCCGGGTCTTCCACGCCCCAGTGCGCCGTGACCGGCTGGCCCGGCCAGAACGGGCACACCTCGCCGGCGGCGCTGTCGCACACGGTAATGACGAAGTCCAGCGGCGGCGCGCCCGCCGCGGCAAACTCGTCCCAGCTCTTGCTGCGCAGGCCGTCGACCGCCAGGCCGTTTTTCGACAGAAGCTCGATGGCGAACGGATTGACGCGGCCATTGGGATGCGAGCCGGCCGAGTAGGCCCTAAAGCGCGGCGCGCCG
>JBIIZX010000051.1:0-11479 GCA_044346055.1 Burkholderiaceae bacterium
GTCTGCAGGATGATCGACACGCCGATGGCGGTGATCAACGGCGCCAGGCGTGGCGCGTTGCGCAGCGGCCGGTAGGCAATGCGCTCGATCAACAGGCTCACGATGATGCACACCGGAATCGCCACGCCCAGGCCAATCATCAGCAGCACGAGGCCCGGCATCTCCGGGTACATCTTCATCAGCACCGTGATCACCCACCAGGCCGTGAGAGCGCCGATCATCAGCACGTCGCCGTGGGCGAAGTTGATCAGGTTCAGGATCCCGTAGACCATGGTGTAGCCTAGGGCGATCAGCGCATACAGGCTGCCAAGCACCAGGCCGTTGATGATCTGCTGGATGAACGTTTCCATGAGGGCTCCTGCACCTGACGGGTGAGGTGCGAACGCATGCTAGAGCAACGGTTGAACCCGTGACTGCACGGTGTGTCGGGCTGCTCAAAAAAAGCGGCACCCGCAGGTGCCGCTTTCAGTCTCTCAGGCGCCACGCTCGCCGACTGGATACTGGCGACGCGAAACTCACGCCCTTAAGCGTCGTCAGACGCCAGGGACGACTAACGGGAGGTCGAGATGTATTCGAGCTTCCCATCCTGGACGCGCATCATCGAGATGGCGCCGCCCTTGATGTCGCCCTTTTCGTCGAAGGCGATGGTGCCGGTCACGCCGGTGTAGTTGGTGGCGGGCATCGCTGCGGCGATCGCAGCACGATCAGCCTTGCCAGCGCGCTTCATTGCCTCGGCGATCACAAAAACCGCGTCATAGCTGTAGGGCGAGTAGACCTGCACGTCCTGGTTGAACTTGGCCTTGTAGCGGGCAACGAAGTCAGGACCCTTGGCCATTTTCTCAACGGCCTCACCGGCCATCGAGCAGGTCAGCACGCCAGCGGCATCACCGGCCAGCTTGATGAACTCGGGCGAGCACACGCCGTCACCGGCCAGCATCGGGGCCTTGATGCCAAGCTGCTTCATCTGCTTGGCCATTGGGCCCGCGGTGGCGTCCATGCCGCCGTACATGACGACGTCAGGCTTGGTCGCGCGGACCTTGGTCAAAATTGCGTTGAAGTCGCTCGCCTTGTCGTTGGTGAACTCGCGCGCCACGACTTTGAGGCCCTTTTCCTTGGCCACGCGCTCGACCACATCGGCCAGACCCTGGCCATAGGCGGTGCGGTCATCGATGATCGCGATCGTCTTGGCCTTCATCTCGGTGGCGGCAAAGTTGGCCAGCACGGCGCCTTGCTGGTTGTCGTTGGCGACCACGCGGAAGGTGGTCTTGAAGCCCTGCTCGGTCAGCTTGGGGTTGGTCGCCGACGGCGAGACCTGCGTGACGCTGGCGTCCGAATAGATCTTCGACGCGGGGATCGACGTGCCGCTGTTCAGGTGGCCGACGACGGCGACCACGCCTGCGTCGACGATTTTCTGCGCGGCCAGCGTGCCCTCTTTCGGATCGGCCTTGTCATCCTCGGCCACCAGCTCGAACTTGACCTTGGCGCCACCCACGTCAATGCCGCCAGCGGCGTTGATCTCGTCCACAGCCATGCGGGCGCCGTTCTCGTTGTCCTTGCCCAGGTGGGCGATGCCACCGGTCAGGGGCGCGACGTGACCGATCTTCACGGTCGTTTCGGCCGGCGCCACTGCCTTGGCGGGGGCAGGGGCCGCCTTGGCGGGCTCTTCCTTCTTGCCGCAAGCGGCAAGTGCGACGGCGGCCGCAATGGCGACCGGCGCGATTTTCAGCACGTGGTTCATGTTTTCTCCTCGAGTCTTACGCAGCAATAGCGGTGGGTGCAGGAAAAGTCTTGTCACCGGGACCCTTGCTTATCCCGTGTGTGATCTTCTGTGCAGGGCAGTCGCACTGCACGGCCGAGCCGAGTGAGCTGAAAGCGCAGCGCCGCGATCGGTCCGAAGGGGCGGAGTCTACCCGCCGGCATGCGACCGGCAACCTGACGCCGCCGGGCAACAGGTGCGGGTGCTGTGCCAGGGTTTGCGAGAGGCGAGGAGTTTCATCGCAAGTACAGCAACGGGCGGGGCAGAAAGCACAACGGGCGCCGTAGCGCCCGTTGTGCCTGATCAGTGCAACTTACTTGACCGACAGCACCCACTTGGCCAGGGTCGCGGCTTCGGCCTCGCTGACCTGCGGATTGGCGGGCATCGGGATCTGGCCCCAGGCACCCACGCCGCCTTCGCGGATCTTCTTGGCAAGCTTGGTGGCGCCGTCCTTGTCGCTGGCGTACTTGGCCGCAACGTCCTTGTAGGCCGGGCCGACCAGCTTCTTGTCGAGCGCGTGGCAGGCCATGCAGTTCTTGGCCTTGGCGAGGTCGGCGCTCGCAAAGGCGGCACCGCTGACGAGCGACAGGCCCATGGCGGCGGTGATCAGGATCTTGTTCATCTCATGCTCCTGGAGGGACTAACCCGATGTTGCAAATCCAACGTGATTAAGGTGTTGAGTACCGGCTCGTCAACCAGCGGTCAGCCTGGAAAATGGCGGTGACACAATGTCCGGCCAATCAATCAACGGCTACGGATCATAACGGTGCTGTCAAGCCCGCCGTTGACCCGTCCGGGATGTGATCGAGGTCCCACGCGGCCGTCTATAGTCTTTGGCGCCGTCGCTGGGACGGCAACCGAAGCAGGTGCATGTCATGTGGCTCGTTTGGGCCGGGGTCATCCTGGCGCTGCTGTGGTACTTCGACATTGGCTACTTTGGCCAAATGTCGGGCTGGTGGGTGGTCGCACCCTTCGGCCTGGCGTTCGTGTGGTTTGAACTGTTCGAAAAGCGCCTGGGCTTGGACAAGAAAGCCGCGCACGACGAGTTCGAAAAGCAGAAGCAGGAGCGCTTGAAGCGAAACATCGAGAAGATGAAGCGCGGCCGGCGGTAGTTGGTGAGTCGGAAGTCGGGAGTCGGGAGCCGGAAGTTCGGAGTTACCGCTCGTTCCTCAATCCTGAATCCTGAGTATTCCCGACGCCTCAGAACAGCTTCTCGTCCGTAATCGCGCCCTTGCTCGCGGTTGAAGTGAGCTTGGCAAATTTCGCAAGGACGCCCCTGGTGTAGCGCGGCGCGGGCTGAGCCCAGCTGGCGCGCCGCCGCTGCAGCTCGTCGTCAGCCACATTCAGTTGCAGCCGCAACTGGTGGGCGTCGATGGTGATCGAGTCGCCTTCGCGCACCAGTGCCAGGTTGCCGCCCACAAATGCCTCGGGTGCAACGTGGCCCACCACCATGCCCCAGGTGCCACCGGAGAAGCGGCCATCGGTGATCAGGCCCACGCTTTCGCCCAGGCCCTTGCCGATAAGGGCTGAGGTCGGGCTGAGCATCTCGCGCATGCCGGGACCGCCCTTCGGGCCTTCGTAGCGGATGACGACCACGTCGCCGGGCTTGATGGCATCGGCAAGGATCGCCTCCATCGCCGCGTCCTCGCTGTCGTACACGCGCGCCGGGCCAGTGATGACGGGATTTTTGAGCCCCGTGATCTTTGCAACGCAGCCTTCGGGTGCGAGGTTGCCCTTGAGAATGGCCAGATGCCCGTGTGCGTACACTGGTTTGCTGAATGGACGAATGACGTCCTGGTCGGCACGCGGCTCGGCCGGCACGCGGGCCAATTCCTCGGCCATCGTCTTGCCGGTGATGGTCATGCAATCGCCATGCAGCAGGCCGTTGGCGAGCAGGATCTTGAGCACCTGCGGCACGCCGCCGGCCCGGTGCAGATCGGTGGCCACGTACTTGCCCGAGGGTTTGAGATCGCACAGCACCGGCACCTTGCGGCGGATGCGCTCGAAGTCATCGATGGTCCACTCGATCCCGGCCGAGTGCGCGATCGCCAGGAAGTGCAGCACCGCGTTGGTCGATCCGCCCACCGCCATGATGAGGCTCACGGCGTTCTCGATCGACTTGCGGGTGATGATGTCCGAGGGCTTGAGCTGCGCCTTGATTGCGCGCACCAGCACGCGCGCGCTTTCGGCCGTGGAGTCGACCTTCTCCTCGTCCGGATTGGCCATGGTCGAGGAGTACAGCAGGCTCATGCCAAGCGCCTCGAACGATGAACTCATCGTGTTGGCGGTGTACATGCCGCCGCACGAGCCGGAGCCCGGGATGCAGCGCCGCTCGATCTCCTTGAAGTCAGTTGACGACAGGCGCCCCGCGTTGAACTCGCCCACTGCCTCAAAGGCCGAGACGATGGTCAGATCCTTGCCCTTGTAGCTGCCGGGCTTGACCGTGCCGCCGTAGACGTAGACGGCGGGCACATTGCAGCGTGCAATTGCCATCATCCCGCCCGGCATGTTCTTGTCGCAGCCACCAATCACGACCACGCCGTCCATCCATTGCCCGTTGACGCAGGTCTCGATGCCATCGGCAATGACTTCGCGGCTGACCAGCGAGTACTTCATTCCCTCGGTGCCCATGCCAATGCCGTCCGAGATCGTCGGCACGCCAAAGACCTGCGAGTTGGCATCGCACTCGGCAATCGCCGCAATCGCCGCATCGGCCAGCTTCTGCAGACCGGCGTTGCAGGGCGTGATGGTCGAGTGGCCATTGGCCACCCCCACCATCGGCTTGTCGAAGTCCTCGTCCTTGTAGCCCATCGCGTAGTACATCGCGCGGTTGGCGGAACGGGCGACACCTTGGGTGACTGCTTTGGAGCGATCGTTGAAGGGCATGATGAGGATTGAGGATTGAGGACTAAGGATTGAGGATTGCGCGGGCAGTACCAGCGCGCCGCGACGGGACTGTGGGACGTCTTTTGGTCGATTCTAGACGCGTAGCATCGCGACGTTCCGGGCTGAGTAGCTCCTTGCCCTCAATCCTCAATCCTCAATCCTTCATGCTCACCCACCCCCAGTTCGATCCCATCGCCTTTGCCATGGGCCCGGTTGCCGTTCGCTGGTATGGGCTGATGTACCTGCTGGGTTTTGCGCTGTTTCTGATCCTCGGCCGTCTGCGTGTCAAAGACACGTGGCGCGGCATGGACAAGCAGGACGTCGATGACTTGCTGTTCTGGGGCGTGCTGGGCGTGATCGTGGGCGGGCGGCTGGGCTATGTGCTGTTCTACAAGCCTGGCTACTACCTGGAGCAGCCGCTCGAGGCGTTCATGTTGTGGAAGGGTGGCATGGCATCACACGGCGGGATCATCGGCGTCATCACGATGATGTGGCTGTGGTCGCGCGCCAAGGGCAAGTCGTTTCTGAAGGTGGCCGACTTCGTGGTGCCGCTGGTGCCGCTTGGCCTGGGCGCGGGGCGCATTGGCAACTTCATCAATGGCGAGTTGTGGGGGCGGCCTGCCGACCCTGCCGTGTGGCCGTGGGCGATGGTGTTTCCACAGGCCAATGACGGCGTGCCGCGCCATCCGTCGCAGCTGTATCAGTTCGCCGGCGAAGGTGTGTTGCTGTTCATCCTGCTGTGGCTGTTCTCGCGCAAGCAGCGCCCGCCGGGCGTCGTGGGCGCCATGTTCCTGGTGGGCTACGGAGTGCAGCGCCTGATTACTGAATTCGCGCGCGAGCCCGATAACTTCCTGGGCCTGCTGACCTTCCGCCTGTCCATGGGCCAGTGGCTGTCGTTGCCGATGATCGCCATCGGGTTGGCGATGCTCATCGTGCTGCAACGCAAGCCGCGCAGCTGATCAACGTAGCTTGCCGGTTCGACCGCGCCTACAGGGGCCGGTACGATCGGCCGCTGGTCGCGCAATCTGTCGCTTCGTTCTGGAAAGCGCCTGGATGCGCGACCGCAACACCTACAAGACAAAGCGTCCAAGACGCACGCAGTCAAGACGCACGCAGTCGATAAGGAGACCGCACCATGAACCGACGCCATCTGCTGGCAGCCGCTGCCGGCTTGCCCCTCATCAACCTCGCAGGTTCCGCCCGGGCACAAGCCGCCTGGCCCAACAGGCCGATCACCTTCGTGGTGCCGTTTCCGCCCGGCGGCGGCACCGATGCCTTTGCGCGCCCGTTGTCGGCTCAACTGTCCAAGCAGTTGGGCCAGCAGGTCATCATCGACAACCGTGGCGGCGCTGGCGGCACAGTCGGCGCAGCGATCGCGGCCAAAGCCGCCCCGATGGCTACACGTTCTTCATCGGCGCCGTGCACCACGCCATTGCGCCGAGCTTCTACCCCAAGCTCGACTACGACATCGAGAAGGACCTGGTGCCGATGACGACCATCGCCAGTCCGCCGCAGGTGGTCGTGGTCAACCCAAATCGCGTGAAGGCCAACACGCTGCAGGAGTTTCTCGCCTTTGTGCGCGCCAACCCGGGCAAGCTCAATTTCGGCTCGGCCGGCAACGGCACCTCGCACCACCTCGCCGGTGAGCTCTTCAAGCAGCTGTCGAAGACCTTCATCGTGCACATTCCCTACCGCGGTGCCGGCCCGGCGTTGCAGGACCTCATCGCCGGCAATGTCGACATGATGTTCGACGGCCTCGGCTCATCGGCGACGCATATTCGTGGCGGGCGCATCAAGGCGCTGGCAGTCGCATCGAACAAGCGGGTGCCGGCCTTCCTCGATGTGCCCACCGCCGCCGAAGCGGGCTTGCCCGGCTTTGAGGTCGCCACCTGGTACGGCATCTGGGCGGTCAAGGGCACGCCGCAGCCGGTCATCACCCGCATGTACGACGAGGTGCTCAAGGCGCTCGCCGTGCCCGAGGTGAAAACGGCCTGGGCCAACAATGGCTCCGAGACGACCACCATGAAGCCCGAGGAGTTCGCGCGCTTTTTGAACAGCGAGATCAAGCTCTGGGCCCAGGTGACCAAGACCTCGGGCGCCAAGCTCGACTGAGCGCGCCCCCACCATCGGACTGGCTGACGGCGCGGGCATGAGCGGACGGGTGCAACTTGCCATCGAGCGCGGCCTGGCCCGGCTGACGCTGGACTCGCCGGGCAAGCTCAACGCCATCAGCGTGGCGATGTGGGGCGAACTGGGCCGGCATTGTGCCGCGATTGCCGAGGACAACTCGGTGCGCTGCGTCCTGCTGCAGGGGGCGCAGGGCCAGTTTGCCGCTGGTGCGGATATTGCCGAGTTTCCGCAAGTGCGCTTTGACGAAAGCTCCGGCCGCGGCTACCACCTGGCGCTGATGGCGCCAGCGCTGCACGCGCTGCGCACGCTGCCCATGCCGGTGGTCGCCGCGATCGAGGGCAGCTGCATCGGCGGCGGCCTGGAAATCGCGCTGGCCTGTGATCTGCGGGTGGCGCGTAGCGACGCCCGCTTTGGCGCGCCGGTCGGCCGGCTGGGTTTTCCTTTCGCCCTGCCTGAACTCAAGGTGCTGCTCGATCTGGTCGGGCCGGCAGTAGCAGCCGACCTGCTGCTGGCCGGCCGCCTTCTGGATGGCGACGAAGCCGAGCGCAAGGGTCTGGTGCAGCGGGCGGTGGCGCCGGCGCAGTTTGCGCTGGCGGTGGAAGAGACCGTCGCCGGTGTGCTGGCTGGTTAACCGCTGGCCGCGCGCCTGAACAAGGCCAACATCCTGCGCCTCATGGAGGGCGGCGCGATCAGTGCGAAGGAACTCGACGCCAGCTTTGGCTTCTTTGGCTCGGCCGACTACGCCGAGGGCGTTGCTGCCTTCCTACAGCGCCGCCCGCCGCAGTTCACCGGGCATTAGCGGCGTTAGCGGGCACTGGCGGCTTGGCCGGCGCCCAGCCCCGCAAGTCGCTTTGCTGCGCCTTCACCGCTAAGCTTGCCAACGTTGGCTGCGCGCACCGGCGCTTGCCGCCGCTGCCTGCGCTCCACCCATGCCATGAAGAACGACAACCTGTTTGCTCTCATCGAAGCGCGCCTGCCGCGGGACCAAGGCGGCGCGTTTCTGCAGACCGTCGAGGGACTCGTCTACTGCTGGCGTGATCTGCTGCATGCGACTGGCCGCCTCGCCGGCTGGCTCGCCAGCCTCGACCTGCCCACCGAGCCGGACGGCACGCCGGCGCGGGTCGCGGTGCAGGTGGAAAAGTCTCCTGAAGCGCTGCTGCTGTACCTCGCCACCCTGCGCGCTGGCCTGGTGTATGTGCCGCTGAACAGCGCCTATCAGCAGGCGGAGCTCGAGTACTTCCTGGGCAATGCCCGGCCGGCGGTGTTTGTCTGCTCGCCGGAGCGGCTGACCGCACTCGAGCCCATAGCGCGCGCTGCCGGTGTGGCCCACGTGGTCACCCTTGGTGAGGAACGCAACGGCACGCTGCTGGACCTGGCCGCACCGCTGCCCGACCAGTTTGCAACGGTGCGGCGCAAGATCAGTGACCTGGCCGCCATCCTGTACACCTCCGGAACCACCGGGCGCAGCAAGGGCGCGATGCTCTCGCACGGCAACCTTGGCTCCAACGCGCTGGTGCTCGACGAGTTCTGGGGCTTCAAGGAAGAGCGTGATGCCGGTGATCACGACGTGCTGTTGCACGCGCTGCCGCTGTTTCATGTCCACGGCCTGTTTGTAGCTGCGCACGCGGCGCTGCTGTCGGGCAGCACGATGCTGTTCATGAACAAGTTCGATCCCAAGCAGGTGGTGCGTTGGCTGCCGCGCGCCACGGTGTTCATGGGCGTGCCCACGCTTTACACGCGCCTGTTGGCCGAGCACAGCTTTGATCGCCACGTGTGCCGCAACATGCGCCTGTTCAACTCAGGCTCGCCGCCCCTGTTGACCGAGACCTTCGATGCGTTCAAGCAACGCACCGGCCGCGCGATCGTCGAGCGCTACGGCATGAGCGAGACGCTGATGCTGGTGTCCAACCCCTACTTTGGCGTGGCCTCGGAACGGGTTGCCGGCACCGTGGGCACGCCGCTGCCGGGTGTGGACGTGCGGGTCGTCAACGACGATGGCAGCCGGTGCAAGGTCGGCGAAATCGGCCAGGTGCAGGTACGCGGGCCGAATGTGTTTGCCGGCTATTGGCAGATGCCGGAAAAGACCGCCGAGGAGTTCACCGCTGACGGCTGGTTCAAGACCGGCGACGTGGGCCAGTTTGGCGGGCAGTCGGGCGGGGTCAGCAAGCCCGACGCCTATCTGACACTGGTCGGCCGCGCCAAGGACCTCATCATCTCCGGCGGCTTCAATGTGTACCCCAAGGAGATCGAGGGCTACATCGACGAGATGCCGGATGTGGCCGAGTCGGCCGTGATCGGGCTGCCGCATCCGGACTTTGGCGAGGCCGTGGCCGCCGTTGTGGTGCCGCGCAGCGAGAGCGGCGTGGATGCGGCGCAGATGATTGCGACGCTGAAGGACCGCATCGCCAACTTTAAGGTGCCCAAGCGCGTGTGGGTGGTTGCCGACCTGCCGCGCAACGCCATGGGGAAGGTGCAGAAGAACGTGCTGCGCGAGAAGTACCGGGACGCATTCGCGTAGTCGCTTTGCATGTACGCGAGGGCTTCGCCCTTGCACGTGCACGCAAAGCGCTAGGAAGTGTTGAGAATCGCTGGTGGAGCCAGACGATTCTCAAGGGGATGTCCCTCGCGCTGCGCGCTTGGGACATGAGGCGCGGCCCCGCGGCTGCGCCGCTTGGGCCGCACGCTTTCGCTCGGCTTCGTCTCGCTGCTGGTTACCGAGGTGATTCGTCGCCCACGCCGGGTTCCAATCGGGCGCGCTTCGCGCGCCTCATAGGCCGCGCCAGCGGCCGTCATTCATCATTCGTCATCAGGCCCCGATGATCGAGCGGATGAAGCTCGCCTTACCGTTGGCATAGGCCAGCGCATCGCCCGGGTTGTCGCGCATCAGGTCGAGTTTCACCTGGGTGTACTGGTGCGCGAGCGCCTCGTCGTGGCGCAGCAGGTCGCGCAACAGCAGTACGCGATGCCAGTCATCGCTGTGCGTTTCGACCACCTGCACATGGTGCGTGCGCACTGCGCGCACCTGGCGCACCAGCAAGCGCGGCGCGCCGGCCGGGCCGGGCGGCAGCAGCGTGTAGCCGAAATTGGCAAGGCGCGAGTTGAAGGCGTCGATCAGCATCGGGGCCGACAGCCCCAGCAGCATGTCGATCACGGGACGCGCCGCCAGCCCCGGCACTGCGGTGCCGCCGACGTGCTCAACAGCGGGCGCAAGCGCCGCCAGGGCCACGCGCAGCACTTCGGCCTCGACGCGATAGCGGGCTGGCCAGCCGGGCTGATATGCGGCGAGGGCGAGTTGGGCGCCGGCAGCGCCGGGCACGGTGTCGCGCCCCAGGGCCGGCGCGACCAGTGATGGGGCCAGGAATTCTGCGGCAGGCGAGTCAAGCACTTTTTGCTCCGTGACCGCCACCATGGCGGCATCGGAACGCAGTGTTGCCGCAGCGACGCCGCGCGGCAGCGGCGAAAGCCACGGCGCGTGTGCGCAAGATTCACGCGCTTGCCTGGATTGCGGTGCTACAGCGCGACAAAAGCGGCTGTATGCCTATTCATGCCCATGCAGGCAAGCGCTGCAAAGACTTCAGAGTTGCACGCCCCCCGGGCGCTGCAAGGAGTCGACCGCAGCGTTGATTCAAAGCGCTGCGGGACCTTGCTTCGCCTGCGCCACCGCCCGTTGGCGATGGCGGCGCAGCACGCCTACCAGCGCGCCGGCGGCTTGCGGTTGATGGTGATCACGCGGTCGATCACCGTCACGTAGCCGCCGATGGTGAGGTCCTTGAAAATGCGGCTGATCATGTCGCGCGAGGCACCCACGCGGTCAGCGATGTCCTGCTGCGTCATGCGCTCGGGCACCACCAGCTTGCCCTCGGGCTGCTCCTTGGCCAGCGACAGCAGCAGGCGCGCCACCCGGCCATAGACATCCATCAGCGCCAGGTTCTTCACATTGTCGGTGGCAATGCGGGCGCGCTCGATCAGCGTGTCGATGAGCTTCATCGCGAAGTCCGGGCTCGACGCCACGGCTTCCTTGAGTGCATCGCGCGTGACCACCGAGCAGGTGGTCGACTCGAGCGTCATGACCGAGGCCGAGCGCGGCCGGCCGTCGAGCGCCATTTCACCGACGTAGTCGCTGGCGTCGTAGATGTCGAGAATCATCTCGCGGCCGTCGTCGTCCGAGACGTAGACCTTCACCTTGCCGCTGAGAATCACGAACATCGATTCGCCGCGGTCCCCCTCGTTGATGATGACGGTGTTCTTCGGAAAGTTGCGCACGCTGCCGCGGTGGGCGAGCTCCCGCACCATCGGATCGGCGATCGCCGCGATCAAGTCTGCTGACATGCCCAGGGCTCCAGTGGTCTTGTGTGTCTTGTTGGGTCGCTGTTTGGCAAAGTTTCCGCCCCGCCTCCATTATCAGCGGGTGGTGGCGTCGGCGCCACGCCTGCATTCATGTGACGACGCGCCGTTGCCACAAGGCTGGGGTCGGCCTGAATGGACTGCGGCCGCGACGCTGAGCCCGGATGTTTCATCAGGGACGCGGGACTTGCGCGGATGCATGTGCGAGCCAGGTCGCGCGAGAGGGGCGCAGCCGGGGTTTCGCGACGCATGCGTCGCGCCGGGTGAGCGGCTGCGGCCTGAAAGCCGCAGCGCGCCCCGCAGGGGCGCAGCCGATGCCCGCAGGCATCGGCGAGCACTTGAGCGCAAGATGGCCGCGCAGAG
>JBIIZX010000431.1:0-3397 GCA_044346055.1 Burkholderiaceae bacterium
CGCCACCGAGCACTACCCGCAAAATCCGAACGGCTCGCCCGCGGGCATCAATGCGCTCACCACGCCCGACGGCCGCTTCACGATCATCATGCCGCACCCCGAGCGCGTGCGCCGCACAGTGCAGATGAGCTGGCAGCCCCCGGGCCTGGGCGAAGACTCGCCCTGGATGCGGCTGTTCCGCAATGCGCGGCGACACATTGGGTGAGGTCCGGCGAAAAGAATTAATCAGGAAAAAATCGGGGTCAGACCCCGATTTACAAAGACAGGCCTCTTCCACTGCCAGCCGATGTGCTGCCTCACGCCCTGCGCCTCGGGGCGGAGCAAGCGTGGGCTCTATAGCGACGTGAGGTTCACCTCGTCCATTAAGGGCAAGATTCATGAACATGTCTCCGAAAGGCTCATCAAAGCAGCTGACGAGGGGGAAGTGCGTCGGCAACGCTAAACGCCGATGATTTGACCGCCAAAAATGACATAACATTGCCCGCTTGGCACGACCCACCATCCGCTGCACAGATGCAACACCGAAATGGTGCGCTGCCGAGCGCAACCCCCGGCAGAACGGAGCGCGCAGCCGCAACGCCCCAAAACGCGGTCATCCGATCGGCATATGTCAATCTGAGGGTTGCGCAATATCCTTCACAGGACATTGGGCGGCTGCACGGTGGTGCAGGGCGGCTTGCCCCTCGACGCTTCAGCGGGCGATGGCCCTGATACGGTCCGTCTGCGTCAGGTTCGCGGGTGAGCCTTGGCGTAGACAACTGGTTCAAGTGATGCAAGAGGTTGATGCGTGACTGGGTTGCGGCTGGGGGTGAGTGATGATCGGGGGGGGAGGAGGCCTGACTCCTTTCGGTCAAGGGTCCCTCGCGGCTGGTCTTGCGGATCTGCAACCCGTGTCGCAAGCCGAGGTCGCCACCCTGCCGGCTGTAGCAGCCCTTGGCGGCCTGTCCGTTGCAGACATCGTCGCGGCCGGTGTGGTTGCCTACACGAGCGCCTTCCTGCTGAATGACCGCCAGGGAGCACAAGCAGCGGTCGCCAGGATGACCCGCGATATCACTGACAGGCTGCGATGGCCTGCCGCGCAGTTGGCAACGGCGCAGGCAGAGCTGTCCAGGGTGCTGAACAACCTGAGCACCAGTGTGCAGCGCGGCATGTCGCCCTCGTACATGAAAGAAGAACTCGGCGGCGCAATTGCCGCGTTGCACCAACGGTTTGCTAGTGCAGCGCCAGGGGCACCTGCCGCCTCACCTGCCCAACAACACGCCAGTGGGGCCGCGACCGCCCCCCGCCTTGCCGCCTCTCGCCGGGCGGCCACGCAGTCGCCACCTGACCTGCGCTCAGCTTTCAGCGCCGAAACGATCCAGTCCTTGCAGCGCATGCTGCCGACGCAATCCGTGGTCAAGGCGCTGACGGTTGCCGGCTATCCGCCCAACCGGGCGCCGCACGGGCTGTCCAGCCTGCCTGCCATGGCGGCGCAGTACGCAAAGCTGCAGGCGTTGCAGAAAGACTCGCAATGGCCTGCTCTCGCACGCTACCTCGGCCCCGAGGTCAGCGCGATCCACGCGAGCCTGGGTCAGGCCAATGGCGCCATGACACGGGACGCCCGCCAGGCAACGTCACTCATGAATGCGGCCGAACAGCGTTTGCATGCCGGCACGCTGCTGAGCCGCGGGCAGATCGATGGGCTGCGTGCAACCGCCGCGCAGCTTCAAGGGCTTCAGACCACGATCCAGAACACCTACGCCGCCCTGCACACCGCCGGGCTGTACGAGGCGGATCGTCACCCGGTGGCCACCCAGATCGCGACATGGCGCGCCTCGCTGGCATCCCGACTGGATGCGGTCACGCAACGACCTGCGGCCGGGTCGTCGCCAGTCCCCGCCGCGGTGATGGCAGCATCTGCTTCAACGCACCTGCGCCCAGGTGTCGACCGGCCCACCGCGGCCGTGGACGCGGCGGTGCAAGCGATCGGGCGGTGGGGCGAGCTCGCGCAGCGGTTGGTAAATCTGCCGGCCAATGCCGCGCCCGAAGAGCACGAGAAGCTCGCAGCCCTTGTCATGCGCGCGGGACAACAACTTCAGCAGGCGCTCGTCGATCCGGCTGTTGTTCAGGTTATGAAGGCCGGCAGCCCTGGTGGCAACCTGACGGCCGCGGCCATCCCCGGCGGGGATGCAGCTGCCTCGCCTTCGCCGAATGGGTGGCGTCCGGGGGATGGGGGTGACAAAGATCCGAAGGGTGGAAATGATCTGAACGGTGGAAATGGGCTGAGACAACGTTTGTTGGAGGCCGTGATCAATGCAGCAGCCTCCGGTGTAGGTGACCAGCTGGAGCACGTCACAGGCGGTGCCCAGTTGACTCCAGAAAAGCTTGCGAAGGGCACGCTCATTGCCGCTTCTATCGGTTTTCTCATGCCTGCAGGCCTGCGCGGGCCGGTCAAAGGTTCCCTGATCAATGGCGCCGCAAGTGGTCTCGAAACCTACGCTCGCCAGAAATGGGGGATTGATCCTGAAAATCCCTTGGCGGTCGTGGCCAGTTTCTTTTTCGCTGCGGGGCTCACTGAGGGATTGCACCGTCTACACCGTCTCAATCGTGCTACTCCGTCAAGCGGTGCCAAGGAGGCAACAAGCGTCTGGCAGCAAGAGTTGTACAAAAAGCTCGCGGACGCGATGGACGACGGAGGAAAGAATCTCGAGACCGTCTTACTGCGCGCAAAACACCCCAACGGGAAACCCCAGCTCACATTTTTTAATGAGGGCAACTTTGCAAAGACTTACACGGAATTAGGTCCGAATGGCAAGCCTACAGGGCGCCTGTTGCGCTTGCCCGATGCATCCAGTTCTGAGAACGAGGCCAACAGAGCCTTTGTCGCAGCTTCCAAACTGCGCCTTGGCCCCGAAGTATTTGAAATTACCCCCAATCTGACCGTCATGGCGAAGGTCCCCGGCCACTCCGGGTCATACATGTTGCCTTCCAGCATCACGGAGTCCAAGAGTGAGCGAGTCGTTGCAGCCTTTGTCGAGCGACTCGCCCGCTTCCACCGCGCCGGCTGGATCCACGGTGATGTGCACTTCGACAACGTGGTGTTCGATCCGAAAGCCGGCACACTTAAGCTCATCAACTTCGACAATTCCAGAACGCAGCGTGATTTGTTGACGAGCAAAGAAACACAAAGATTGTTCCGAGTAGATGTCGACAGAGCGTACCGTGATGTTGTAGCTTTACTTAAGCCAGACGGCGTGACTGAACTCGCATGGTTTCAGGACTTCAAGCGCCTTTATCTGCAGGCACTTGCCGGTGGGGCAGATGAAGCCTCGCACAAGTCGACCGTGCACAAGGCACGTTTCGACTTGGCCGCATCCAAGCTGAGGGATCTCGAGGCGAGCATCGAGTCGGGGCCGTT
>JBIIZX010000432.1:0-3388 GCA_044346055.1 Burkholderiaceae bacterium
CAGAACTCCGGCCAAGTGACCGGGATCATCTCGCTGGTGGCATTGAGCTTCATGGTGCAGGACCCCAGCGGGATCATGGTGCGATCGAGCGCGAGGTCCTTGTCGGCGAGCGAGCGCAGGTAGCGCAGCATCTCGTGCTCGCTATGGTGCGCGTTGAACACCGGATGCATCAGGTAGGCCGAGGTGCGCGCCAGCGACGCCGGCAGCTCATCCTTCAGCTGCGCGTCGGTGAGCGCCAGATCGGCCTTCACACCAAAGAGCGACCACAGTGTCTCGACATCGGCGCGGCTGCTGGTCTCGTCGAAGCTGATGGCCACCGCGTCCTTGCCACAGTCACGCAAGTTGACGCGCTGGGCGCGTGCGGCCGCGTGCACATTGGCGGCGTTCACACCACTCACCTTCACGGTGTCGAAGAAATTGGCGTTCACGCTGATGCCGTTCTGGCGCAGGCCCTCGGCAAAGATCGCGGCCAACCGATGCACGCGTTGCGCAATCCGCTTGAGCCCCTGCGGCCCGTGATACACGGCATACATGCTGGCCATCACCGCCAGCAGCACCTGCGCCGTGCAGATGTTCGAGGTCGCCTTCTCGCGCCGGATGTGCTGCTCGCGCGTCTGCAAAGTAAGCCGATACGCAGGCTTGCCCTGGGAGTCGACCGACACGCCCACCAGGCGCCCGGGCATCGAGCGCTTGAACGCGTCCTTGCACGCCAGAAAGGCTGCGTGCGGACCGCCAAAGCCAAACGGCACACCAAAGCGCTGGCTGTTGCCGACGACCATGTCCGCACCCCACTCACCCGGTGCCTTGAGCAGCGTGAGCGCGAGCAGATCGGCGGACACCGCCACCAGCCCGCCGCGCCCATGCACAGCCTCGACGATGCGCGCGTAGTCACCGGCGTCCGCCCGCACCTCGCCGGTCGTGCCCGGGTACTGCAGCAGCACGCCAAAGGCGTCGGCCGTGAGCAACTGGGCATCGGTGGCGACCAGCACTTCGAGACCGAGAGGCTCGGCGCGTGTGCGCACCACCTCGATAGTCTGCGGATGGCAATCGGCCGAGACTGCAAACAGGTTGCTCTTGCTCTTGCATGAACGTTTGGCCAGCGTCATGGCCTCGGCCGCGGCGGTGGCCTCGTCCAGCAGCGAGGCGTTGCTGATCTCCATGCCCGTGAGGTCGGTGACCATGGTCTGGAAGTTGATCAGCGCTTCCATCCGCCCCTGCGAGATCTCGGCCTGGTATGGCGTGTAGGCGGTGTACCAGGCCGGGTTCTCGAGAATGTTGCGCAGGATGACCTTGGGCGTGTGGGTGCCGTAGTAGCCCTGGCCGATGAAGCTCTTGAACACCTGGTTCTTCGCCGCCACCGCCTTCAGCTTTGCGAGCGCCGCTTCCTCGGTCATCGGGGCCGGCAGCGCCAACGGCGCCTTGAGCTTGATCGAGCCGGGCACGATCGCGTCCACCAGCGCATCGAGCGAGGGCTGGCCGACGGCCTCGAGCATCTCGGCGATCTCGTCATCGCTGGGGCCGATGTGGCGCGCGAGAAATTCGGCATTGTTCTCGAGGTCGGTGAGGGACGGGCGTGTGGTCATGGGGTGGGGGGCGTTCATGGTTCGAGTCCGGAGTCAGGAGTCGGAAATCGGAAGTCGGAAGTCGGGAGTCGGGAGTCGGGAGTCAAAAAAGGCGTGAGTCACGGTTGCGGGTTGCACTGCAAGGGTGTCATTCCCGCGCAAGCGGGAATCCACTTCGTCGGTGGCGCCCCAGGGGATCCCCGCTTGCGCGGGGATGACGCGCAACGCGGCTTGCGCCGCGAGCGCGTCCACCGGCGCGTCACTTCTGCGCCGCGATGTTCTGCTTGTAGGCCTCGGCGTTCATCAGGCCGGCCTGGTCACCGGCCGGCTTCATCTTCCACATCCAGGCGGCGAACGCGTCGCCATTGATCTGCTCGGGCGCGTCCTTCAACGCCTCGTTCACGGCGATCACCTCGCCTGCCAGCGGCGCATAGACGTCGGAGGCGGCCTTGACCGACTCGACCACCGCGCAGCTTTCACCCACCGCCAGCGTGCGGCCCACGTCGGGCAGCTCGACGAACACCAGGTCGCCGAGCGCGTCCTGCGCAAAGTCCGTGATGCCGATGGTGACGGTGCCATCAGCCTCGGTCTTCACCCACTCGTGGCTGGTGGTGTACTTCAGGTTCTCGGGAACGTTCATCTTTAGCTCCGTGACGTGTCAACGTGAAACGTGAAATGTGAAATGTGAAGGGACCCGAGGCGTGGATGTCCACGTTTCACGTTTCACCTTTCACGTTTCACCTACTTCAAATGAGTGCCTTGCCATTGCGCACGAACGGCGGCTTGACGACGAGGGCATTGACCGGCTTGCCGCGCAGATCCACCTGCACGCTGTCGCCGGCCTTCACGCCCACCGGCACGCGCGCCAGCGCGACCGAGAAGCCGAGCGTGGGCGAGAAGGTGCCGCTGGTGATTTCGCCGTCGCCCAGCGGTGTCATCACCTTCTGGTGGCCGCGCAGCACGCCCTTGTCGAGCATCTTCAACCCGACGAAAGCTGCCTTCTGACCGTTGGCCTCCAGAGCAGCGCGGCCAATGAACTCGCGCGGGGTCTTCAGATCGACGGTCCAGGCAAGGCCCGCGTCGAGCGGAGACACCTGCTCGTCCATGTCGTTGCCGTACAGATTCATGCCGGCTTCAAGACGCAGGGTGTCGCGGGCGCCCAGGCCGCAGGGCTGCACGCCGGCCGCGGCGAGATCGGCCCACAGTGCGGCGGCGTCCGACGCCGGCAGCATGACTTCAAAGCCATCTTCCCCGGTGTAGCCGGTGCGAGCGACAAAGAGGCTGCCAAGGTCGGCGGCGAAGAACAGGCCAAGGCCTTCGGTCGCCGCACGCGTGGCTGGCCGCACCTGCCAGAACAACTCGCGCGCCTTGGGGCCTTGCACCGCGATCATCGCCAGATCGCGCCGCGCCTTGACCGTCACGTTCAACCCGCGCGCAGCGACCACCGCGTCGATCCACGCCAGGTCCTTGTCTGCGGTGCCGGCATTGACCACCACGCGGTAACGCTCGGCCGTGAAGAAATAGATGATCAGATCGTCGATGACGCCGCCGGCCTCATTGAGCATGGCCGAGTACAACGCCTTGCCCGGCACGGTGAGCTTGTCGACGTTATTGGCCACCAGCAGCGACAGCAGCCGCCTGGCATCCGCCCCCGTGATGTCCACCGGACACATGTGCGAAACGTCGAACATGCCCGCACGCGTGCGCACCGCGTGGTGCTCCTCGATCTGCGAGCCGTAGTTGACGGGCATGTCCCAGCCGCCAAAGTCCACCAGCTTGGCGCCGGCGGCAACGTGGGTGTCGTACAGCGGAGCGCGTTTGAGCAA
>JBIIZX010000433.1:0-3387 GCA_044346055.1 Burkholderiaceae bacterium
CGCTCGTCATCGGTCAGCTTGCCGGGCTTAAGCAAAATTGCGTCGGGCACAAAAAGCTTGCCCGTGTCATGCAGCCGGGCCGACAGATCGAGCATGAACTGCGTGTTCTCGTCGAGGCCGATCTCCTTGGCGATCAGCGCCGACATGCGGCCCACCCGATAGATGTGCTTGCTAGTGCTGTCGTCGTGCAGTTCAGCCGCGTTGGCGTGCTCTTCAAGCAGCAGCATCATGCTGCGCACGCTTTCCCGAGAGATCTCGCCGCTCGCCAGACGCTCGCGCTGCCGCTGGATGTCGGCGCCCATTAGGTCCGGCAGACCGCCGCCGTGATTGATGAGAGCGGCGATGTGCTTGTTCTGCTGCTGGAGAAGTTGCTGCTCCTTCTGCTCTCGAGAGAGGCGAAGCAGTTCCTCCAAGTACACCTTCGCCACCTCCGCCTGCCCCGCGCTCTCGTACGCGCCGATCAGCGCTCGCAGTGCAGGAAAGTGAAGACTCTTGACCTTGTGTCGCGCCAGGTCAACTGAAGCGCGAAGCTTCTCAATTCCGGATGCGAATTGGCCTGCAGCAACCTCAACTACGCCCATAGAAATCTTCGCGAGCGCAATCGCTCGGTCGCCTGCGCTTTGAGCATGCTCGACCGCAGCACTGGCGCGCTTGCTCGCGCCCTCCAAGTCGCCTGCTTTAGCAAGCAGGCGGGCTGCGGTTGCCTCAAGCGAGACCATATTCAGCTTGTCTAACTGAGTTGCAGGAGCCGGCGCCAGGGCAAGTGCAGTAATCGCGGCGCCCAGACCCCGCCGAGAAAACTCCGGAACGTCGACTCCCAGCATTCCAAAGTTTCCTAGCACTACGGTGCGTGACGAGAGAAGCGCCGCGTCTTGGTCAGCGAGGTCCAGCGCCTTCTCAAAGGCTTCCGCAGCCTCACGGGCCTGTCCTTGCTGATGGAGTGCGAGGCCAATCTGGTTCCAAACCGAACACTGGCCGCCCGTGTTCATGTCGGCTAGAGCGACATCAAGGGCCTCGTTGAGTCGATCAAGCGCGACCGCGTATTCGCCCAGCTCTCCGCGGCCCATAGCCTCCAAGACCAGCGATCGACGGAGCTGATTGAGGTGCTCCAAGCGCCGTGCCATTAAGGCCGCCAATTGTGCAGCGGCGATCGTAAGGACCGGCCAGCAAGCGGCGTGAAAGAACACGCCAGCGTTCATTGCCGCTGCTAACGCACCTAACGAAGCCGTCCCCGGAACTCGATCAATGCATTCACGCAGGTGGTTAAAGCCGTGCTGGACCGCAGCTATAGAGGCGGTATTCGTCGCGTCGCCTGCAGCCAACAACGCCTCAACGGCGGCGACCGCCTGCGAAAGGCCGGCATCTACCTCCGCGTTCGTCAGCGGAATTGGGTCACGCTTCATAAGCTGCAGAAAACGGTTGCTTTCCCAAAACGACTCCCAATCCGTGGGAGCAGCGCCGCTGAAAGTTCCTATTGACGACCGACCATCCGAACTTACCATCATGCTCACTGCCCACTCTCTAGAAAAAGGGCGGTAAGCGGTTGCTTATTGAGTCGATGAACGCAAACTCGGAAGGGGTTCCAAATGGAACAAGTTGTTGAGCAAAAAGAAGAAATGGTTCAAGTTGTCGAGTTGAGCCTGGAAGAGCTGGCGCTGATTGGCGGCGGCACGACAGGCGGCAGCATTCTTTAGACTTAGGCAGTTGGAAAAGGGGCCTCTCGGCCCCTTTTTCTTGCCCAACATCTACTCAGTACGTATCCAACTCCGACGGCAACCCCGCCTCCCGCAGCGCCCTGATCACCTGCTCGATGTGCTCGGGCCCGCGCGTTTGCACCACCATTTCCAACTGAGCGTTCTGTGCCGGTAGCGTCGTAAACGCGCGCTGGTGCTGCACTTCCTCGATATTGACCCCCATCGTCCCCACAATCGTGGCGGCGCGGGCGAGTTCTCCGGGGTCGTCTAGGATGGCCACGCAAAGCTTGGCCATGCGGCCGACCGTCACAGTCACGTCCGCCGGTACCCCGCCTCTCGCTGACTCCTGATCGCCAGCACGAACACCGTCTCGAGTTGCGGCACATAGCTATACAGCGCAACATAGCCGCTCGTGCCTTTGCCAATAACAAGTTCTCGCAAGTGGTTCGCAGCGGGACGGCCAATTTGAGGGCTGGACTTCAACACGTCGAGGGCGAGGATGATGGCTTCGATCCGCTCGCGACCGCCCGCAGGATCAAGCGCTGCGATGTGCTCAAAGATGCGCTCGAAGTCGTCGGCCGTGCCCGGCGCGAGTTCGATGCGCGCCATCTGAAAGCGAAATCAGCGCCCGGTCTTGCGGCTACGCGGCCTCGGCGGTGTCTTGCCCTTGGCTCGCGCTGACAGGTAGGCGCGCATGTCGTCCCATGCGATGGTCTTGCCGGTCGCGGCGATCTCGCCAAAGCGCTTCTGCGCAATGCGGTGAAATTCGCTCTGGTTCTCGGTGTCCTGCGCCTTCTCAGCGATTGCCTGGAGAATGAAGCTGTGGGGCGACTGGCCAGATTTCTCGGCCGCTGCGGCAACCTTCGCCTTCAAGTCGTCAGGCAGGCGGATCGTGGTGGTCGACATCGGGAAGTCTCCGGCTTGAGCTTGAAACCCGCTCACTGTAGCACTACCGTGCTACAGCGCGATCTCCCTCGGGCGCGGGCGCTCAGTACGTATCCAACTCCGCCGGCAACCCCGCCTCCCGCAGCGCCCTGATCACCTGCTCGATGTGCTCGGGCCCGCGCGTTTGCACCACCATTTCCAGCTGAGCGTTCTGCGCGGGTAGCGTCGTAAACGCGCGCTGGTGCTGCACTTCCTCGATATTGGCCCCCATCGTCCCCACAATCGTGGCGGCGCGGGCGAGTTCTCCGGGGACGTCGCGAATGGCCACGCGCAGCCGGGCCAGGCGGCCGGCGCGGACCATGCCGCGCTCGATGATGTCGGCCAGCACCATCATGTCGATGTTGCCGCCGCACAGAATGATCCCGACCTTCTTGCCGCGGAAACGCTCCTTGTGGCGGATCAGGGCGGCGAGCCCCGCCGCGCCGGCGCCTTCGACGACAGTCTTTTCGATCTCCAGCAGCAGCACGATGGCGTGCTCGATGTCGCCCTCGGACACCAGCAGCACGTCGTCGACCAGTTGCTGGACGATCCGGCGCGTGATCTCGCCGGGCGACTTCACGGCAATGCCTTCGGCCAGGGTGGCGGTGGCCGAGGCCATGGTCAGCCCCTTGAACGCCGCGTACATGGACGGGAACTGGTCCGTCTGCACGCCAATGACCTCGATCCCCGGCTTGATCGCCTTGGCGGCCGTGGCCACGCCGGCGATAAGCCCGCCGCCGCCAATGGCCACGACCAGGCACTCGAGCTG
>JBIIZX010000434.1:0-3386 GCA_044346055.1 Burkholderiaceae bacterium
GAGTACGAGCGCGTGCGCGAGCAGCATGCGAGCAAGAAAGGGCCCGAGCTGATCAGCCTCGCGCAGGCTCGCGCCAACGCCACCCGCATCGACTGGAACGGCTTTGTCGCCACCAAGCCCAAGTTCATCGGCAAGCGCCAGTTCAAGAACTATGACCTGGCGATGATTGCGAAGTACGTCGACTGGGGCCCGTTTTTCCAGACCTGGGACCTGCACGGGCCATTTCCGCAGATCCTCGCCGACGATGTGGTGGGCGAGCACGCGCGCCAGGTGTTTGCCGAGGGCGAGAAGATGCTCGAGCGCGTCATCGCCGAGCGCTGGCTGCTGGCCAATGCGGCGGTGGCGTTCTATCCGGCCAACAGCGTTGGCGAGGACATCGAGGTCTACACCGACGACACACGGCGCGAGGTGCTGTTCACCTGGCACGGCCTACGCCAGCAGACGAAAAAGCCCGTGCTCGACGGAGTGTCCAATCCCAACCAGGCACTGGCGGACTTCATCGCGCCCAGACTCATTGACGGCAAACCCTCGGGGCTGGCCGACTACATCGGCATGTTTGCGGTGACCGCCGGCATTGGCATGGAAAAGCGCGAATTGCTGTTCCTGCAGAAGCACGATGACTACGGCTCGATCATGCTGAAGGCGATTGCCGACCGGCTGGCCGAAGCGTTTGCCGAGCTGATGCACGAGCGCGTGCGCAAGGACCTGTGGGGCTACGCCACCGGCGAGGTGCTGACCCAGGAGCAGCTCATCAAGGAAGGCTATCGCGGCATCCGCCCAGCGCCCGGCTATCCGGCCTGCCCTGAGCACGCGGTCAAGCGTGCGCTGTTCGACGTGCTGGGCGCGAGCGAGATCGGCATGGCGCTGACCGAAAACTTCGCGATGACGCCGGCCTCATCGGTGAGCGGCTTTTACCTGGCGCATCCACAGGCCAAGTACTTCAACGTGGGGCGCATCGGCCGCGACCAGCTGGAGGATCTCGCCACGCGCAAGCGCGAGACGGTGAGCGAGCTGGAACGGTGGCTGGCGCCGAACTTGGGGTAGTGCAGCCGTCGGGTTGTAGCCGACGAGGCGAGGCGACGGGACGAGGCGGTGGTTGAGCGGCAAGTGGGGCAGTGAATCTTGAAGAATGAAAACGACGACGATCCGTTTTCCGGCAGTCAGGCGGATCAGCGCGTCACGCCCTGGGTGTGGGTGGCCCTTCTGATCTCGGTCCCCTGTGGTCTGTTCGTCGGCTTCAGGGGAGGCAACAAGTACGAGGTTGGCGCTGTCATTCTCGGACCCGTCATGCTCACAATGGTCGTGGAGCACTACCTGCGATTGCAGGGGCGAGAGCGTGGCTCGGCTGCGCAAGAGCCGCAGGCGCACTCGTTCGGCGACTTGTCGGCGGCTTGGTTCGTTGCTCAAGGGCTGGCTGCGCGACGTTACGTCGTCAGCATGAGCGCGCTGTTGTTGGCTGTTGGCGTCGCCATCGGCACGACCTGGTTGGAGGCAGCGTGGCTTGCGACGATCGTCGGCGCTGCGCTTGCTTACTTCCTGCGGGCGCATCGCGGTCAATCGGGACTCCGTGCGGCACTCGCATTCGTAGGTATCCCTTTGGCGATCTACGGCACGTTGGTCGGTATCCTGCAGTGGTTCATCCCATAAGGCGGTCAAGCGAAGCTCGACACGGCGCTCGGCATGAACTTCGCGTTGCACCCAGCGTCGTCCGCACGGAAGGCAAGTGATCGTGATGCTGGGCTACGGGGACAAGTTGTCGCAGGCGAAAGACATTGCGCGGGCGCTGCGTCTGGCGGCGTTGCTCGAGGAGTAGCTGCAGATGAAGCGAGCCAAGATCAGCGACATGCCTGAGTTCGATGCGACGCGCTATCTGGACGACGATACGGCGATTGCCGAGTACCTGACGGCCGTGATCGAGCAGAACGATCCCGCTCACCTTGCGGCTGCATTGGGCGACATTGCTCGGGCGCGCGGCATGAGCGAGATCGCGAACTCCGCAGGCATTTCGCGCGAAGCGCCGTACAAGGCACTGCGACGCGACGCGCAGCCGCGTTTCGAAACGATCAGCTGGGTGTGTACGGCGCCCGGCGTGAAGTTGGTTGTTGAGCGGGCGTTACGGTCGTAGCGGGGTTCGCGGCCATCGCCATGCGCCTTCTGCCAAATCACCCGGAGTTTTCTCTCCCTGACGAGCTGTTCCAGTCGCTTCTCGGTGGGCGGCTGGTGGTCTTCGTTGGTGCCGGAGTGTCGTCCAAGGCGCATCCGGAACAAGCCGAGGGTTTCTTCTACCCGCAGTTCAAGGACCTTGTTTGTGAGATCGCGCAGGCCACGGGCATCCCGCAAACCGAGCAAGACATCAAGGACATCGAGAACAATGCACTTGATCGGGTGCTTGGCCGGTGGCACGTCGAGTTGTGCCGCCGCGGAGACACGTCGGGCGTTCATCGAACAGCTTCTGCGCTGCTGAGCAAGAACGACGATAGCGCCGACACCGAGCTACACAAGGAGATCGTCGGCCTGCTCGCGGCGACTGAACACAGTCGACTTGTCACGACCAACTTCGACCGCCTTTTGGAGCGGGCGCTCGGTCTTGACGCCGGAGAGCCGCCCGAGACCAGCGCACCAGTCCATCGCCCGGTCTGGGTCGCGCCCGCTCTGCCTCCCGGTAACCGCTTTCACGGTCTTTGCTATCTGCACGGCCGCACGGATGCGCCGGAGGAGATGGTGCTCACCGATGCGGATGTCGGTCGGGCCTACATGGCTGAGGGCTGGGCACTGCGATTTGCCGGCGAGCTGTTTCGATCATTTGACGTGTTGTTCGTCGGATACAGGCTCGGCGATCCTCCCCTTCGCTACCTGAGCCTGGCGCTGGAGCAGGGCGGAAGGAGATGGGCGCTGATTCCTCCCGGGGACAGTAACGACGAATGGCGTCGCATGAAGGTCGAGCCGGTGGTGTACCCGGTACGGGATGACGACTACCGAGTCTTGCGCGACGTGTTTTCCGAATGGCAGCGGCAAGTGCGACTCACTCGGTCGTTCGGGCTCGCTGCGAAATGGCTAATTGTTTTGCGCGATCAGTCTCCGAAGGCGATGTCGCCCCGCGACCTCGACATCGCGCAACGGCTACTGCGCGAATCCAGCGACGAGGCGCCCTACGCGCACCTTGGAAAGTTTGCCGAGCAGCGCTTGCACATCGATTGGCTGGCGCAGCTGGCCGAGTGGCAACTTCTCGGCCCCGTCGCCGGCACCGAATCGTGGCGTCCGAATCATGACGGACGGTGGAACCTGCTCGATCGGGTGATCGACTGGCTTCTTGCAAATCCAACAGGCGTTGTCGAAACGCTGGGCAGGCATAGGGCTCGTTGGCCAACTGAGTTGTTTCGGGCTTT
>JBIIZX010000435.1:0-3374 GCA_044346055.1 Burkholderiaceae bacterium
TCAGCAGCGCATCAATGCACCGGTTACACCATCAGAAACGCCCAAATGGCACGGTCACTTGCTCCACCAGGCCCATACAACAGTGACTGGTGAAACATCCGGGCTAGCTTTATTCCACTTTCATTTCATTCGGACAACGAAGGCATGTCATTCCCCGCAAGCGGGGATCCAGCGTCACTCGCGAAAGCCGCTCGGCTCCCGCGTTCGCGGGAACGGCAAAGTCACCTCGCACATCTGGAAATGGAAATAGTCTTCCGCGCGGCTAGCCCTTACTGCCTCTGGCCTGCAACGCCTCAACGCCGCGCCGACAGTCCCAACCGGCTCCACAGCTCGAGCGTCGGCTCGGTCTGGTTCATTGTGTAGAAGTGCAGGCCGGGGGCGCCGACCGCCAGCAGTTGCTCGCACAGGTCGGTCACCACGTCGAGGCCAAAGGCGCGGATCGAGGCGCGATCGTCACCAAAGCTCTGCAGCTTGAGCCGGATCCAGCGCGGGATCTCCGCGCCGCAGGCGTCCGAAAAGCGCGCCAGCTGCGTGTAGTTGGTGATGGGCATGATCCCCGGCACGATCGGCACCTCCACGCCCAGCGCGCGCGTGTCGTCCACAAAGCGGAAGTACGCGTCCGAGTTGTAGAAGTATTGGGTGATGGCCGAGTCCGCACCCGCCTTGACCTTGCGCGCAAAGCTCGCCAGGTCATCGGCAGGCGAGCGGCATTGCGGGTGGTACTCCGGGTAGGCTGCGACCTCGATGTGAAACCAGTCGCCGGTCTCGGCTCGGATGAACTCCACCAGCTCGTTGGCGTAGCGAAAGTCACCGGCGCCGCCGGCCGCACCCGAGGGCATGTCGCCGCGCAGCGCCACCAGCTGCTTGATGCCGTGGCTCTTGTAGGCGCCAATCAGGTCGTGCACGCTGGCCCGCGTGGTGCCGATGCACGAGATGTGCGGCGCCACCGGAAGCCCGGCGGCGGCGATCTCGGTCACCGTGTTCCAGGTGCCTTCCTTGGTCGAGCCACCGGCGCCAAAGGTGACGCTGAAAAACGCCGGCTCCACGGCTGCCAGTTGCGCACGCACTGCGCGCAGCTTCTCGGCGCCCTCGGGCGTCTTGGGCGGAAAGAACTCGAAGCTGAAGGTGGGCTTGGTCTTCACGGCGCAGTCTTTGCTGGCAGCAACGACGACAGGAGGGAAGTCAGGATGCTGTAGACCAGCGCGCCCAGCATGCCCCACCAGAAGCCGTCCACGTGAAAGCCAGGCAAGACCGAGCCCACGCCCCAGAAGAGAAGCGCATTGATCACCAGGAGAAACAGGCCGAGCGTGAGGATGGTGATCGGCAGCGTGAGAATGATGAGCACGGGCTTGACCATCGTGTTGACCAGGCCCAGGACGATCGCCGCGATGAAGGCATGCAGCGGGTCCTGCACGGTCACGCCGGGCACCAGCACCGTGACCAGCCACAGGGCAACTGCGTTGAGAATCCAGACCAGCAGGATGCGCATGAGGTTTCTCCTTTGAGTTCAGTTGGGACTGCCGAGCAGGTAGGGCTCGAGTGCCGCGTACAGCGTGCGATTGACTGGCGTGGCGACTTGCGCCGCCTCGCCCATGCGCACCACGGCGCCTGCCAGCCAGGGCGCTTCGAGCTTGCGGCCGGCCGTCAGATCATTGAGCATGGACGAGCGCATGGTCTCGGGCAGGCCGTCGATGAAGCCCATCTGCGCGGCCGCATACTCCGGCGCCAGCTGCACGCCGCGCGCGGCTGCCACTGCAGCGGTTTCCTGCATCGATGCCAACAGCGTGGCCCGCAATTGCGGATGGCTTCGCACCACGCCCACCGGCTGACGCGCCAGGCAGGTGACGCCCGACAGCGCGACCAGGAACACGAATTTGTCCCACAGCGTGCGGTCTATGTCATCGCTGCGCGCGATGTCGATACCGCTGGCCTTGCCGGCATCCACCAGTGCGTCCACTTCAACTACCGACGGTCCGCCAGCACGCGTGCCCACGCGCAGCCGCGCAAAGTTGCCGTTATGCGCGATCACGCCCGGCGCCTTGATCACCGCCGCGATGTGCGCCACGCCCGACGCAATGCGCGCGCGCGGCAGGTGCTGCGCAAGAATCTCGGGCGCGTCGACGCCATTTTGCGTGCTGACCACTAGTGCACTGCCCGCCACCGGCGCCAGCTGGCGCGAGACCGACTCAAGATCGGCGAGCTTGGTGCACACGACAATGGCGTCGACCGCGCCCACCGAATGCAGATCGTCGGTGGCGTGCACCGGGATCTGCGCGGGCGCCAAGGCGCTTTCAACCGTCAGGCCGTGCGTGCGCAATGCAGCCAGGTGAGCGCCGCGCGCGAGGAACGTGACCTCGTGCCCGCCGCGCACGAACTGCGCGCCAAAGTAGCCGCCGATGCCGCCAGCACCGACGATCAGCAATCGCATGTCAGCCTTCTGTGCCCATCAGCTCAGCGCAAGCACCAAGTGCGGCGAGGGCGGTATCAAACGCTCTCGCCGCACTGACGTGCTCTGTTGTTACCCGGGCGCCTTAGTTGCCGCGCTTAGTAACCGCGCTTAGTAACGATAGTGCTCGGGCTTGTACGGGCCTTCTTTCCTGACACCGATGTAGGTCGCCTGTGCGTCCGACAACTCGGTCAGTTGCGCGCCGAGCTTCTTCAGTTGCAAGCGGGCCACTTTCTCGTCCAGGTGCTTGGGCAGCACGTAGACGCCGACCGGATACTTGGCCGTGTTGCCAAAGAGCTCGATCTGCGCGATCACCTGGTTGGCGAACGAGCTCGACATCACGTAGCTCGGGTGGCCCGTGCCGCAGCCCAGGTTCACCAAGCGTCCCTGTGCGAGCAGGATGATGCGCTTGCCATCGGGGAAGATGATGTGGTCGACCTGCGGCTTGATCTCTTCCCACTCGTACTGCTTCAGGCCGGCGACGTCGATCTCATTGTCGAAGTGGCCGATATTGCACACGATGGCCTGGTCCTTCATCGCCTTCATGTGCTCGTGCGTGATGACCTGGAAGTTGCCGGTGGCGGTCACGAAGATGTCGGCCTTGTCGGCCGCGTAGTCCATCGTCACCACGCGATAGCCTTCCATCGCGGCCTGCAGGGCGCAAATGGGATCGCACTCGGTGACCCACACTTGTGCCGACAGCGCGCGCAGCGCCTGTGCCGAGCCCTTGCCTACGTCGCCGTAGCCCGCCACCACCGCCACCTTGCCAGCGATCATTACATCGGTGGCGCGCTTGATGCCATCGACGAGCGACTCGCGGCAGCCGTACAGGTTGTCGAACTTGCTCTTGGTGACCGAGTCGTTCACGTTGATGGCGCGGAACATCAGGCTGCCCTTGGCGGCCATCTCGTTCAGGCGCAACACGCCG
>JBIIZX010000052.1:0-11323 GCA_044346055.1 Burkholderiaceae bacterium
TCGGTTGTCTGCAGGCCTCGTTCTCCTCTGACAACGCGCGTAAGCACGTGGCCGCTGACCTCATACTGGTGAAATATCCGGGCTAGGAGCGCGACGCTCGGTGACCGGTGTCCGGGTGATCGTGATCGGAACTGTCGGGCTACAAGCAGCGTCGTCCCCGCGCAGGCGGGGACCCAGTGTCTTTGCGCCAACGACGCTGGATTCCCGCCAACGCGGGAATGACACACAACCGCCACCGATCACCGATCACCGGTCACCGGTCACCGATCACGGATCACAGATCACAGATCACAGATCATGGATCACCGATCGCCATCAATCAAACCACCTTCACCGCCAACGTCCCCACCCCCTCCACGCCGCCTTCCATCAGATCCCCGCGCCCCACTGCGGCCACACCCTCGGGCGTGCCGGTGAAGATGAGATCCCCGGGCGCCAGCTCGAAGTACTTCGACAGATGCTCGATCGTCTCGTTGACGTTCCAGATGAGCTTGGACACATCGCTATCTTGTCGCTTGGCGCCGTTCACGTTGAGCCAGATGCGCCCGCTCTTGATCTCGCCGGTGCGCGCAATCGGCTTGATGGGGCCGATCGGTGCCGAGTGATCGAAGCCCTTGCCCACTTCCCACGGCCGCCCCTGCTTTTTCATCTCGCCCTGCAGGTCGCGGCGCGTCATGTCCAACCCCACCGCATAGCCCCAGATGTAGGACAGCGCATCAGCCGCGGCGATGTTGCGACCGCGCTTGCCAATGGCCACCACCAATTCCATCTCGTGATGCAGGTTTGCGGTCTCACCTGGATACGGCAACTGCGCGGCAGCACCGTCGCCTGCGATCAGCACCGCGTCAGCAGGCTTGGCAAAGAAAAATGGCGGCTCGCGGCCCGTGAAGCCCATCTCCTTGGCGTGCTCTTCGTAGTTACGGCCCACGCAGTAGATGCGATGCACGGGAAAGAGATCGGTCGAGTTGAACACCGGCACGACCGGCTGCGCGGCGGCGGCAAAGACGTAACCCATGACTGTGCACTCCTCCTTGAAGTTTCACCGCTCTGCCGCGCATCGGCAAGCGGGTCGTCGCGTATCGCAGCGGCAGTGTGTCGATCAATGATGCGCCAATTCGCGCAAGGCGAGCGGTGCGCGCCGCGCCACACACTCTTGCCAGGGCAGCCCGTGTCGGCTGCGGTATGTCGCTCGCCGCTTTGCTCGCCATGTCGCTCGCCATGTCTCACGCCACGTCGCACACTTAGGGCTCCGCGCGCCCGCCCGCGGCTGCGCTGGCCTTGCCAATCGCGCGCGACAGCCAGATCACCGGCAGCAGCCCCATCAGCACAATGGTGAGCGATGGCAGCGCCGCTTCGCCCAGGCGCTCATCGGCTGCCATCTGGTAGGCGATCACTGCCAGCGTGTCGAAGTTGAACGGCCGCAGCACCAGCGTGGCGGGCAGTTCCTTCATCACGTCGACGAACACCAGCAAGGCCGCGGCCAGCAGCGACGGTGACAGCAATGGCAGATGCACACGGCGGAACACTTCCATTGGTGCTGCGCCGAGCGAGCGTGCGCTGGCATCCATCGCCGGCGTTATGCGCGCCAGCCCCGCCTCCACCGGCTGCTGCGCCACCGCGAAGTAGCGCACCAGGTAGGCATACAGCAGCGCCGCCACTGTGCCCGTGACAAGGAGCCCGCTGCTGACGCCAAAGTTCGCGCGCAGCCAGGCGTCGAGCCGGTTGTCGAACGCGGCCATGGGCACCAGCACGCCCACCGCGATGACCGCGCCGGGCACCGCGTAGCCCAGGTTCATCAGGCGCATGGCCCAGCGCATCAGCGCACTCGATCGGCCGCTTTGCAGCCGTAGCAGGTACGACAGCAGCAGCACCGCAGACAGCGTCAGCACGGCTGCAGCCGCTGCGATCAGCACGCTGTTGGTGAGCCAGCCGAGAAAGCGATTCCATAGCGTTGCATCGAGCATCGGCAGCAGCAGGTGCACGAGGATCGCGGTCGGCAGCACAAAGCCCGCGATAAGTGGCAGCAGGCAAGCGAGGCAGGCAAGGACAGCGGCCGCACCTTGCAGCGGCGTACGTGGCGCCGGCCGTGCCGAATTGGGCGCGGTGAAGTAACGCGCGCGGCCGCGCATACGGCGCTCGAGCGCAATGACGATCAGCACCAGCAGCAGCAACACCGCTGCAAGCTGGCTGGCGGCGAGACGGTCGCCCAGGCCAAACCAGGCGCGGTAGATCGAGGTCGTGAACGTCTGCAGGCCAAAGTAGGCCGCCGCACCATAGTCGGCCAGCGTTTCCATCATCGCCAGCAGCGCACCGGCAGCCACCGCCGGGCGTGCCAGCGGCAGGTTGACCGACAACCAGGTGCGCCAGGGTGAGAACCCCAGGCTGCGCGCAGCATCAATCATCGAGGCCGTGCGACTCAAAAACGCCGTGCGCGCCAGCAGGTACACATAGGGGTAGAGCACGACCGTGAAGACGAAGGCGGCGCCGGGGAGCGAGCGGATTTCCGGAAACCAGTAATCGGCTCGGCTCAGGCCAAAGCTCGCGCGCAGCGCGCTTTGCACGGGGCCCGAGTACTGCAGGAAGTCGGTGTAGGCGTAGGCCACGATGTAGCCGGGCATTGCCAGCGGCAGCAACATGGCCCATTCAAAGATGCGGCGGCCCGGAAAGTCATGCGCTGCCACCAGCCATGCACTGACGGTGCCGACCACGATCACGCCAGCCATGACCAGCGCCACCAGCACAAAGGTCTCGAGCGCAGCGCGCGGAATGACGGTGGCAGCCAGGTGCTGCAAGGTCTCCATCGAGCCCGGCGCGTAGACGATGCTGCCGAACACGCCGAGGATCGGCAGCGCCACCAGCGCCGCCGCCAGCAGTGCGAGCACCAGCGCAAGTTGCTGGCCATTGCCGCGCGTGGGAGACCAGCCCGCACCTGGGCCAGCGCGCGTGCCAGCACCTTTGTCAGCGCTGGACAGCGAATTCATGGGGCGAGGTAAACGGTGTTGGCGGTGTCACGCATGGCGAGCCGGCCGGCGGCCGATGCAGGCAGCGCAGCCCCAGCAAGGTCAAGAAGTTAGGCCGCACAGCGGATTAGATGCAAATGAGAATTATATGCATCTAGAATATGATCTGCCTGTCCCAGTTAAACGCTTTCTTTGTCAATCGCTCTGTTAATCGCCCTGTTAACCGCCTTGTTGATCGCTTTGTTTACCGTGCCGGGTGACGCTCGTCCAGGTTGTTGACGCGCCCCTCACGCACGACCAACTGCGCCGCCCTGCCTTATCTGAACCGATGCTCGACCCTCGTCCGCTATCGCCACCCGTCCTGCTGATCGAGGCCTTGCGCGTGCGCTATGGCCGCGGGCAGTGCGTCAACGACGGCCTTGCGCTGCTGCTGCCGCAGGGCGAGATCGGCTGCGTGGTGGGCAGCTCCGGTTGCGGCAAGACGACCTTGCTGCGCGCAATTGCCGGCTTCATCGGCATTGACGACGGCCGCATCGTCATCGACGGTCATGAGGTCGCCAGCAGCCGCCACGCACTGCCGCCGGAGCAGCGCGGCATTGGCCTCGTGTTCCAGGACTACGCCCTGTTTCCACATCTGCGGGTCGATGAGAACGTTGCCTTCGGCCTGCGCAACGCCGATGCGACCGCACGCCGGCAGCGCGTCGACTCGATGCTGCGGCTGGTCGGGCTCACGGCACAGGCGCGGCGCTATCCGCATGAACTGTCTGGCGGGCAGCAGCAGCGCGTGGCGCTGGCCCGCGCGCTCGCGCCGGCGCCCAAGCTGCTGCTGATGGACGAGCCGTTTTCGAACCTCGATGTGGAACTGCGCGCGCGGCTGGGCAGCGAGGTGCGCGAGATCCTCAAATCAAGCGGCACCTCGGCCATGCTAGTCACGCACGACCAGCAGGAAGCCTTCGCAATCGCCGACCGCGTCGGTGTGATGCACCAGGGCCGGCTGGAGCAATGGGACCGGCCCTATGAGCTGTATCACCGGCCCGCGACGCGCTATGTGGCGGACTTCATCGGTGAAGGCGTGTTCGTGCCGGCGACCGTGCTCAACGCGCAGCGCGTGTCGATCGAGCTCGGTGAACTCACCGGCGAAATTCCCCTGCCCTGCCAGGGCGGCTGCGCAACCTGCGGCAAGGGCTGCCATGTCGAAGTGCTGCTGCGCCCTGATGATGTGGTGCATGACGACGCCAGCCCGCTGACCGCCGCCGTGGTGCGCAAGGTGTTTCGCGGCGGCGACTTCGTCTACACCCTGCGCCTGGACAGCGGGCGCGAAGTGCTCGCGTTGGTGCCATCGCATCACGACCATGCGATTGGCGAGCGCATCGGCATCCGACTCGATGCGGATCACGTGGTGACGTTCCCGGCAAACGGCCGCGCGCCGGCGCCGGTGGCGGTGGTGCGGTGAGGGAATGGGCTGCTCGCTGGACGTAGTCAGAGAGTGTTGAGTTCGACCGTTCCTTGTCCCTTTGGTTTGACTTCGCGAACTTGAACGGAAGTTGTCAAACGCAAAAGGCCCCGATGGGGCCGTGGTGGAGAGAGTGGGATTGCTCGCGGCGGCGTCTGGCGCACGCCGCTCGGCCCTGCGCCTGCGGCTCCGGGCTCGACGCGCTCGCTGTGCGCGTCGACCCAAACATGCCACTGGCATGTTTGGGTCGAACCCGGGTGGGGTCTGCAACCACTCTCTGCGCCAAACGCAAACGGCCCCAAGGGGGCCGTTTGATTTGGCGGAGAGAGTGGGATTCGAACCCACGATAGGTTATTCACCTATACACGCGTTCCAGGCGTGCGCCTTCAACCGCTCGGCCATCTCTCCTTGTTCGCTACTTGTTCGATTGAATCGCGAATTATAGGCGGCAGTCTCACCCTGCCTGCCCCCGCGCCTGCCCCCCCCCACCACTGCCGGCATCAACTGACCCGCCGCGCCCGGCTCGCGGCGCGCCGGCGGCACCGACAATCGGCGCAATCGATACGCCGAGTTCGTTGAGCACCCGCATGCCGGCAACCAGCAGCATGCCAACCGCCAGCGCATAGCGCGCGGGTCCAGCCCAAGGTCTCGATCCGCTTTGTGTTCTCCGGCCCGCTGACGCGCGCCGTGGCCACCAGGCGCAGCCACCTCACAAGGCGGCCGGCAATCAGGTGCGCGAGCCACGCGGCAGCCAGGATCGCCGTGATGCGCACGGCAAGCCGCAACTCGGGCTGCCGAGTCCACGCCCAGTCCAGGTTCAAACTCACCTCGCCACCTCCCCACCGGGTCTTGAATGACGCGCTTTGCAGGCAAGTCCTGCACCGTCGATCCAGATGTGCGTCGACAGATGTGCGCCGGCAGATGTGCTTCGGCGTGTACGTTGGCAACAGGCGAAAAAAAACCCGCGGCAGATGCCGCGGGTTTTGTCTTGCGAAGGACTGCTGTGCTTAGTGCAGACCGGCAGCTCCGGCGGTGTCCATGGTGTCACCCTTCAGGTTGGGGTAACGCACATGCTCGACCAGGTCTTGCGTCTGCTTGTCCGGCGCCGGCGTCAGCAACGACACCACGATCAGGGTGATCATGGCGACCGGCATGCCGAAGATGCCCGCCGAGATGGGCAGGATGTCCCACCAGGTGTTGTCAGCAATCGAGCTGGTCACGCCGAACACGCTGCGCAGCCAGACCTGGGTGGTGGCCATGTAGTAGAACGTGACCGACACGCCCGCGATCATCGCCGCGATAGCGCCGTACTTGTTGGCACGCTTCCAGAACACGCCCAGAGCCAGCGGCGCGAAGAAGCCCGCCGCTGCCAGCGAGAACGCCGCCGAGACCAGGAACAAGATGTCAGCCGGTGCCTGTGCCGCCGTCCATGCGGCAAGCAGCGCCACGACCAGCAGCAGGATCTTGGAGATCGTGATCCGCTTCTGGGTGGAGGCGTTGGGGTTGATCATCTTGTAGTACAGGTCATGCGAGAGCGCATTGGCGATGGTCAGCAGCAGTCCGTCCGCGGTGGACAGCGCTGCTGCAAGACCGCCTGCAGCCACCAGGCCCGAGATGACATATGGCAGGCCGGCAATCTCAGGCGTGGCCAGGACAATGATGTCCTGCCCCAGCGTGATCTCGGCCAGCTGCAAGATGCCGTCCTTGTTGATATCCGAGACGCTGAGCAGCCTCGGATCCACCTTGGCCCATGCTGACACCCACCCAGGCAGCTCGCTGAAGCTCTTGCCGACCACCAGCGTGTAGATGTCGAACTTCACCAGCACCGCAAGCGCCGGCGCCGTGAAGTACAGCAGGAAGATGCAGAACAGCGACCAGAACACCGAGCGCCGTGCCTCCTGCACCGATGGGGTGGTGTAGTAGCGCATCAGGATGTGCGGCAACGCGGCCGTGCCCACCATCAGGCACAGCACCAGCGCAAGGAAGTTCTTGCGCTTGCGGTCACGCTCGGCCTCGGCCTTCACCGGATCCGGATTGCCGCTGAAAAACGGCTCGGCATGCGGCAATGGCGGAGCAGAACGCGCGGTGTTGCTCGTGATCTGCCCTTGCCAAATGCGACGTGCATCCGCCTCGGTCTTCGGATAGTCAGCCAGCGACTTCTCCGCGGCCTTCTGCTCGGTCATCGGCGCGTTGGCGGCTTTCAGGTCGGCCACGCGTTTTTCGGCGGCCGCCTTGCCATCGACCCAGGTCTGCGGCAAGCCATCGATACGCGCCTTGGCGTCAGCAGCACGCTGGCGGAAGATGTCGCGGACTTCTTTTTCCTTCGGGTCCGCGGTCAGCTGCTTCTCGCGCGCGGTGACCTTTTCCAGCACGCTGCCGTAGACGAACTGCGGCAGCGGAATGCTGGTGTGCTTCACCGACAGCCAGACCACCGGGATCAGGTAGGCAACGATCAGGATGATGTACTGCGCCACCTGCGTCCACGTGACAGCCCGCATGCCGCCCAGGAACGAGCAGACGAGAATGCCCGCCAGGCCCAGGAACACGCCGATCGTGAAGTCGACACCCGTGAAGCGCGCGGTGATCAGGCCCACGCCGTAGATCTGCGCCACCACGTACACGAACGACACCAGGATCGTGATCAGGATGCCGATGAAGCGGGCGGCGTTGCCGCCGTAACGGGCGCCGAGAAAGTCCGGGATCGTGAACTGGCCAAACTTGCGCAGGTACGGCGCCAGCAGGAAAGCCACCAGGCAGTAGCCGCCGGTCCAGCCCAAAATGAAGGCCAGGCCGTCAAAGCCCTGCAGGTACAGGCCACCGGCCATGCCGATGAACGACGCTGCCGACATCCAGTCGGCACCGGTTGCCATGCCGTTGAACAGCGCCGGCACACGTCGCCCAGCCACGTAGTACTCGGCGACGTCTGCCGTGCGGCTCATGATGCCGATGCCTGCATAAAGCGCGATTGTGGCGAACAGGAAGACATAGCCGATCCACACGCGCGGCAGGCCCATCTGCTCCAGGATCGCAAGAACGATCAGGAAGACGACGAAGCCCCCGGTATAGAACGTGTAGTACTTCTTGAGCTGGTTGAAGAACGCTCGGTTCGAGCTGACTTGGGCGCTCATCATTTCTCTCCTTCGGCCACGCCGTATTCCTCATCCAGTTGACCCATCTTGCGGGCGTAGTACCAGATGATGACGATGTAGATGATCAGCGAACCTTGCGCGGCCATGTAGAACGACAGTGGCCAGCCGAAGAAATTGATGGTGGCCAACTCGCGCGCAAAGTAGCCCATGACGAACGTCGACACGAACCAGATCACCAGTAACACCAGCGTCAGGTTCAGGTTGCGCCGCCAATACTCCTGCTGTTGTGCGGTCAATTGCATTTCTTGTCCTCCAGAAAAACTTGCTCCTCCTTGGGTGCTTTCTTGTGCTTCACGTGCTTGCGGTGCGTACCTCCTCGCGGATTGCTGCGTCTTCCACCACGACGTCATTGGCAGCATGCAGCCGCTGCGGCTTGATCGACTCCAGGTCGCGTTTGAGCGTGGCGGCGTACTTGGGCTCGAACAGCTTGAGCTGCTCGTAGGTGCGCCAAGCGTCGCCTGCCTCGCCAAGATGGTGATACGTCATGCCGAGCTGATAGAACCCATAGGGCGACATCGGCTGCAGCTTGACGTTCTGCTTCAGTGCGTCGATCGCCTCGCGCAGACGCTCTTCGCGGATCAGCACCAGCGCCAGGCCATACCAGGCGCGGTCGTGATTGGGCTTGAGCTCCAGTGCCCGGCGAAAGCAGCGCTCGGCCTCGGCCACGTTATCCTGCTTCTCATGAATGAAGCCGAGGTTGAACCAGCCGTCGGCATAGTCGGGGTGCTGCTGCAGCAGGCGCTCGAAGGTTGCGACCGCGGCGGCCGTGTCCCCCAACTCCATCTGCAGCGTGCCGACGGTGGCGCCCGCCAGCGGGTTCTGCGGCGACAGCGCCGCGATCTCCTGATACAGGCAGAGAGCACGCTGCTTGCGATTGAAGGTGAGCGCAAACGAGGCCAGCACACCCAGCCACCAGCACACCAGAACATTCATCGATTGACTCCCCAGGCCTGCACCCAGCGCTCGCAGCCGGCTTGATTGATATTGGCCATGCACGCGTCGCGGTGCGCAAAGCCCACGCCGAAGTACGCAATCAGCAGGATCAGCAGCGCGACCGCAGGCACATGGCCGTCGACGATCACGCGGGGCGTGACCAGCCGCACCACCCGCACCACGGGACGGGTAAGAATGCCGAACAGTTGATAGACGAAATTGTCGTGCCGCCGGCCCCAGTTGAAGATGCCGACGACAAACTGGCCGAGCAGCGACAGCGCCGCCACGGCGATCAACGACTGCACGATGACCCAGACCAAGGCCATTGACGATCCACCCCTTTAGTTGACCGACGCCCCCGCGTCGTTGTGCATCGGCGGCCGCGGCGGCGCGACTGCGCACCGCCTGGTCCCGTTGCTTGCCTTCTTCTGACTTCTACTGCGCGACCTTCAGCTGATCGAGGATTGTAGGGTTCTCCAGCGTCGAGACGTCCTGCGTAATCTGCTCGCCCTTGGCGATCGAGCGCAGCAGGCGGCGCATGATCTTGCCGCTGCGCGTCTTGGGCAGGTTGTCGCCAAAGCGGATGTCCTTGGGCTTGGCGATCGGGCCGATCTCCTTGCCAACCCAGTCGCGCAGTTCCTTGGCGAGCTTGAGCGCCTCATCGCCACTTGGACGCGCCTGCTTGAGAACGACAAAGGCGCAGATCGCCTCGCCCGTGAGGTCATCGGGCCGGCCCACGACGGCGGCTTCGGCCACCAGCGGGTTGGACACTAGCGCGGACTCGATCTCCATGGTGCCCATGCGGTGGCCCGAGACGTTGAGCACGTCATCGATGCGGCCGATGATGGTGAAGTAGCCGGTGTCCTTGTCGCGGATCGAACCGTCGCCAGCGAGATAGAGCGTGCCGCCGAGTTCCGCCGGGTAGTAGCTCTTCTTGAAGCGCTCGGGATCGCCCCAGATGGTGCGGATCATCGACGGCCACGGACGCTTGACCACCAACAGCCCGCCCTGGCCATTGGGCACATCGAGGCCGGTCTCGTCGACGATGGCGGCCATGATGCCGGGCAGCGGCAGCGTGCACGACCCGGGCACCAGCGGCGTGGCACCGGGCAGCGGCGTGATCATGTGGCCGCCGGTTTCGGTCTGCCAGAACGTGTCCACCACCGGGCAGCGGCTGCCACCGACGTTCTGGTAGTACCACATCCATGCCTCAGGATTGATCGGCTCGCCGACCGAACCGAGGATGCGCAGCGACGACAGGTCGTACTTGGTCGGGTGCGTGGCCGGGTTGCCATCGTTGGCCTTGACCAGCGAGCGGATCGCGGTGGGCGCTGTGTAGAAGATGCTGACGCGGTGGTCCTGGCACATCCGCCAGAAGCGGCCGGCATCCGGATAGGTGGGCACGCCCTCGAACACGACCTGCGTGGCGCCGGTGACCGTGGGGCCGTAGCAGACATAGGTGTGGCCGGTGACCCAGCCCACGTCGGCCGTGCACCAGAAGACATCCGACGGCTGGATGTCGAACGTCCATTTCATGGTGAGCGCGGCCCACAGCAAGTAGCCGCCGGTGGAGTGCTGCACGCCCTTGGGCTTGCCGGTGGAGCCGGAGGTGTAGAGGATGAACAGCGGATGCTCCGCGTCGATCCACTCGGGCTCGCACACGGCCGGCTGGCCTTGCATGACCTCGTGCATCCACAGGTCGCGGCCCTCGACCCAATTGATCTTGCCGCCAGTGCGCTGGTAGACGATGACGTTGCGGGCGGCTTCGCAGCCACCCATGGCAAACGCTTCATCGATGGCGGGCTTCAGCGCAATCGCCTTGCCGCCGCGCATCTGCGCGTCGGCCGCGATCACCAGGGTGGCGCCGGCATCGACCACGCGCTCCTGCACGCTCTTGGCAGAAAAACCGCCAAAGACCACCGAGTGCGTGATGCCCAGGCGCGCGCAGGCCTGCATCGCGATCACGGCCTCGATCGACATCGGCATGTAGATGATGGCGCGCTCGCCCTTCTTGTAGCCGAGCGCCTTGATGCCATTGGCAAACTGACACACCTTGGCGTGCAGCTCGAGATACGTGATCCTGGTGACCTTGCCGTCATCGGCCTCGAAGATGATGGCCACCTTGTCACCGTTGCCCTGCTCGATCTGCACATCCAGGCAGTTGTACGAGGCGTTCAACTGACCATCGGCAAACCACCTGTAAAACGGCGCGTTCGACTCATCCAGCACCTGGCTGAACGGCTTCTTCCACACCAGGTTCTCGCGCGCCAGCCGCGCCCAGAAACCGCTGAAGTCACGCTCGGCCTCGGCGCACAGCGCGTTGTAGGCCTCCATGCCAGAGATTCTCGCGGCCTTGACGACCTCATCAGCAGGCTTGAAAACGCGGCCTTCGTGCAGGACGGACTCGATGTTCCCCATGGATGTCGCCTCTCGACGTTGTGTCTCTTGTAGGTCTCCGGCGGAAGGTAGGAAGGGGCGCTTACAGCATCCTTACAGAGGGGAATACTTTGGTCGTGCTGTGCAAAGTGGGGGATGGCCGAGGCGGATGGGGCTAGGGGTTGTTCCTAGTGTGGCGGCAGGGATGAAGGCTGCATGGGTTGCGAAACGAACCGCTCGCTCCATCGAAGCCGGGTCACTTGGCGACGGCAGGTGGGATTGCTCGCGGCGCGTCTGGCGCGCGCCGCTCGGCCCTGCGCTGACGCTTCAGGCTCGACGCGCATCCTGCGCGTCGACCAGAAACATGCCACTGGCATGTTTCTGTGCTCGCGGCGCGCCTGGCGCGCGCCGCTCGGCCCTGCGCTGACGCCTCAGGCTCGACGCGAACCCTG
>JBIIZX010000053.1:0-11319 GCA_044346055.1 Burkholderiaceae bacterium
CGAAGCGTTACAAGAAGATCTGGCTGCATGTCGCCAGTGCCGAGGAGCAGATGAAGCGCTTTGGCGCCAGCAGCAAGTACAACACCGCGCCCGCGTTCCTGCAGCAGCTGTTCGAACTGGGTCGCGCCACCGGCCGCGAGTGGCTGGAGCAGAAGTGGGTGTATGTCGGCCACGCCGCCAGCGCGCCGATTGCCGAGACGTTCCTGTAGTGCGAAGCGCATGTGCTGTCGTTGGACGCAAAGGCCCTGAAGTACGCGGCGAATGTCCTGCCGCCCACAGCGAGTGCTGTCCGCCCGCTTCCACTAAAATCGCCGCATGACTGGTTCCACTTTTGGGCGACTGTTCTGCGTCACCAACTTCGGCGAATCCCACGGCCCGGCGATCGGCTGCGTGATCGACGGCTGCCCGCCGGGGCTGGCGCTGGCGCCGGAGGACATGCAGGGCGATCTTGACCGCCGCAAGCCAGGTACTTCGCGCCACGTGACGCAGCGGCGTGAAGGCGACCGCGTGGAGATTCTGTCCGGCGTGTACCAGGGCAAGACAACCGGCACGCCGATCGCGCTGCTCATCCGCAACGAAGACCAGAAGAGCAAGGACTATGACGACCTGCTCGACACCTTTCGTCCCGGCCATGCTGACTACACCTACTGGCGCAAGTACGGCCTGCGCGATCCGCGCGGCGGCGGCCGCTCCTCGGCGCGCCTGACCGCACCGATGGTGGCTGCGGGTGCCGTGGCCAAGAAGTGGCTGCACGAGCATTTTGGGACTGTTGTGCGCGGCCACTTGCAGCAGCTGGGTGAGATCGCGATTCCGTTTGCGCGCTGGGACGACGTTGAGGCAAACCCGTTCTTTGCACCGGATGCGGCGCTGGTGCCGCAGCTCGAGGACTACATGGATCGACTGCGCAAGAGCGGCGACTCGTGCGGCGCGCGGCTGCGCGTGACTGCCAGCGGGGTACCGGTGGGGCTGGGCAGCCCGCTCTTTGACAAGCTGGATGCCGATATTGCCTACTCCATGATGGGCATCAACGCCGTCAAGGGTGTGGAGATCGGCAGCGGCTTTGCCTGCGTGACCGAAGCAGGAAGCGTGCATGGCGATGAGCTGCTGCCGACCGGCTTTGCCAGCAACCACGCCGGCGGCGTGCTCGGCGGCATTTCCACCGGGCAGGACATCGAGGTGTCAATCGCCATCAAGCCCACGTCCAGCATCCGGCTGCCGCGCCGCTCGATCAACCAGAACAACGAGGCGGTCGTCGTCGAAACGCACGGCCGCCATGATCCTTGCGTCGGCATTCGCGCCACGCCAATTGCGGAAGCAATGCTGGCGCTGGTGCTGATCGACCATGCCCTGGCGCAGCGCGCGCAGAACGCCGACGTGCGTCACGCCGTACCGCCAATTGCCGGCTCGGCCGGATAGTTGCAGGGACGCAATAGGTGAGTGCGCAGTCAAATGAGCGGGCGAATGGCTGCGGCCCATGACTGCGCACCATGACTGAACAGCAACCAAGGCCGTTCGACTGGCGTCTGGGTGCGGTCTTCGGCACCTACTTCGCCACCGCGGGCGTGTTCGCGCCGTACTTTCCGCTGTATCTGCAGCACCGTGGTTTAAGCGCTTTCGAAATCGGCGTGGTGCTGGCGATGATGCAGGGCATGCGGCTGGTCGGCCCCAGCCTGTGGGGCTATCTGGCAGACCGCTCGTCGCGCCGCCAGGCCATTTTGCGCTGGACCGCGGTGGCCGCGTGCCTGGCCTTTGCACCCATTTTCTCCTCGGGCGGCTTCATGTTCGTGTTTGCGGTGATGTTTGCCGTTAACTTCTTCATCACGGCACAGATGCCGGTAGCCGAGGCAATCACTGCCACCCGCCTGCGGGGTGATCCGCTGGCCGCAACCCGCTATGGACGGCTGCGCGCGTTTGGCTCGATCGGCTTCATTGCCCTGGTGCTCGCCTGCGGGCCGTTGTTTGATCTGGTGGGCATGCAGTGGCAGCCGGCCGTGGGCCTGGTGCTGCTGGCGATCTCGGCCTGGGCGGCTTGGCAGGTGCGGGATCAGCATGTGCCCGAGAGGCAGCGGATCCGCGTTTCAGTGCGGGCGCGTCTGACCGAGCCGCGCGTGCGCTGGTTCTTTGCCTCGGCCGCGCTGATGGTGTTTGCCCACGGCGCGCTGAACACCTACTTCTCGCTCTACCTGGCGCAACTGGGCTACAGCAAGACGGTGATCGGCATCTACTGGGTTGTGGGCGTGCTGATTGAGATCGTGTTCTTCTCCTGCCAGGGACCGATTTTCAAGCGCTTTGGCGCGTTCAATCTGCTGGCGGCCAGCTTCATGCTGGCAGCGCTGCGATTTGCGCTGATTGCAGAGTTGGCCAATTGGTGGCTCGTGCTGCTCTTTGCGCAGCTGCTGCACGCCGCCAGTTTTGCCGTGCATCACTCGGCCAGCATCCTGACCGTGCAGCAGTGGTTTCCCGGGACGGCCGCCGCGCGTGGGCAGGCGCTGTACATCAGCATCGGTTACGGCGTTGGCGGAACGGCGGGCAGCCTGGTTGCTGCGTCGTTATGGAGCGGCTTCGGGCCATCGGCCGCGTTCTGGTCGAGCAGCGTGGCGGCCCTGGCTGGCTTCTTTGCCGTGCAGCGTGCGCGCCGCTTTGACCGTGTTGCAGGGCAGCCGGCAGTCGCCTAGCCGCACTGCAGCTTCAACTTTTTGAGTGATGCCGATGTTGAAGTTGAACAAGCAAGTCAAGCGAGCGAAGGAGCGCTTGGGCTGGGCGGGCCTATTCGTGTCCTTGCTGCTGATGGGCTGCCAGTCTGTGCAGACCACCCGCAGCGGCGCGGTCGGCGTTGAGCGCAAGCAGACGATGTCGACGCTGGCGCCTTCGTCCGCGCAGATCGACGCATCCTCGCGCCAGCAGTACGCGCAGGTTCTCGCTGCGGCAAGCAAGAAAGGCGCGCTCAATCGCGATCCGAAGCAGGTCGAGCGCGTACGGTTGATCGCACAGCGTCTCACTCCGCATACGGTGGTCTTCCGCGACGATGCGCCGGGTTGGCAGTGGGAGGTCAACGTGTTGAGCGTCGACCAGGTGAACGCATGGTGCATGCCGGGTGGCAAGATCGCCGTCTACACCGGGCTCATCGACAAGCTCAAGCTCACGGACGATGAACTGGCTGCGGTCATGGGCCATGAGATCGGCCACGCACTGCGCGAGCACGCGCGCGAGCGCATGGGGCGCGCTGCGCCGGTCCAGCTTGGCGCTGCTGTCGTTGGAGCACTGTATGGGCAGATGTGGGGCAGTTTGAGTGGTTCGATCTTTGAGGCCGCCGTGGTGCTGCCAAATTCTCGAGAGAACGAGCAGGAGTCCGATCGCATCGGCGTCGAACTCGCCGCGCGCGCCGGCTACGACCCGCGCGCGGCCATCACGCTGTGGCAGAAGATGGGCTCGGCCAGCGGTGGCAGTGCGCCGCCGCAGTGGCTGTCGACGCACCCGTCGAATGAAAGTCGGATCCGCGACCTGCAGGACTATGCGGGGCGGGTCATGCCGCTGTATCAGCAGGCAGCAGGCAAGAAATAGTGCGCCCCCACGCTGTCGGTACTTCAGGCGAGCACCAACTCCACGGCCGCGGTGAAGCGCGTTGTGCGCGCCAGCGGGTGAGCAGACTCCGTGGGACGCAGGTTCATCGCCAGTGTGGCTCGCTCGGCCGCACTCAGTTGCCGGTACAGAAAGTCCCGCGCGTTACCAGGCTCATCCGGCAGGTAGAGCTGCGTGGCCAGGGGGCTCGCGCCCGGGGCCTGCACGCGCGCATGGATGTGCGGCGTGCGACCGGGGTAGGCAACCGGGCGAATGGTGCGAAAGTGAAAGATGCCGTCCTGGTCCGTCACTGTGCGGCCATAGCCCTGAAAATTGGCGTCGCGTTCGCTCTCGGCCCCGCCTGCCGGGTGGTGGTACACGGCATTGGCGTCGCACTGCCAGATCTCGACTTCGGCATTGGCCACCGGGGTGCCGCGCCGGTTCACCACACGGCCGGTCAGATAGATCGGCACACCCTTGCTCAGCACGCGCTCGCCCGTGACCACCAGCAAGTCGGCGTCGGTCTGACGCGGCCGCTCGGCGGCGGTGCGCGGGTAAAACGGTCCGAGCGATTGGTTTGCGGTGGGCTCGCGCTCGCCCTTGGGTTGCCCCTGCGCGGTCGTAGCCAGTTGTGTCAGCGGCGCCGCGGCCAGCACGGCTAGCGCATGGCGTCGTTGCAGGGTGGGGACGTTGTTGGGGCGGCCTGGGCAGGTGGGGCGAGTCACGCGGCGCTTTCTAGTTCGGATCCACCCAGAGACTGACACGCCAATGCGAAGTTCCGTGCGCTTGAACCCTTGTGAGGCAGCGCCAAGTGGACCGGAAACGAGGCCCGGGGCAGCGCTGGGCGATGCAGGGTGCGTGGCATAATCGGGCCCTTTGCAGAACGGCTTTTCCCCTCTGAAGCGTACCCGACCGATGGCCGCCCGTACCCTGTACGACAAGCTCTGGGACGAACATGTCGTCCATGCCGAGGCCGATGGCACCACGGTGCTGTACATCGATCGCCACCTGGTGCATGAGGTGACGAGTCCGCAAGCCTACGAGGGCTTGCGCATTGCCGGGCGCGCACCCTGGCGCATCAGCTCGATCGTCGCCACGGCTGATCACAACACGCCGACCACCGACTGGGACAAGGGCATTGACGGCGTCACCGATCCCACCTCGCGCGAGCAGATCGTCACGCTCGACGCCAATATTCGCAAGCATGGCGCGGCGGCCTACTTCCCGTTCCTGGACAAGCGCCAGGGCATCGTGCACGTGATCGGCCCGGAGCAGGGCGCCACGCTGCCCGGCATGACCGTCGTGTGCGGCGATTCGCACACCAGCACCCACGGCGCGCTGGGCGCACTGGCCTCTGGCATTGGCACCAGCGAGGTCGAGCATGTGCTTGCCACGCAGACGCTGCTGGCCAAGAAGGCGAAGAACATGCTGGTACGCGTGGATGGCACGCTGCCGTTTGGCGTCACCGCAAAGGACCTGATCCTTCACATCATCGGCCGCATTGGTACTGCTGGCGGCACCGGCTACGCCATCGAGTTCGGCGGAAGTGCCGTGCGCGCGCTGTCCATGGAAGGTCGCATGACCATGTGCAACATGGCCATTGAAGCCGGCGCCCGCGCCGGCATGGTGGGCGTGGACGACACCACGATCGAGTACGTGCGCGGCCGGCCGTTCACGCCAACGGGCGCGGACTGGGAGCGCGCGGTCGCCCATTGGCGCACGCTGCGTTCGGATGAAGGTGCGCAGTTCGATCGCGTGGTCGAGATCCCGGCGGTCGATGTGAAGCCGCAGGTGAGCTGGGGCACCTCGCCCGAAATGGTCACCAGCGTCGATGGCGCGACCCCTGATCCGGCGCGCGAGGCCGATCCAACGCGGCGCGATGGCATCGAGCGCGCGTTGAAGTACATGGGCCTGGCGCCCAACACGCCGATGACCGACGTGCGAATTGACAAGGTGTTCATCGGCTCGTGTACCAACTCCCGCATCGAGGACCTGCGCGCCGCCGCCACCGTGGTGCGCGGCAAGCGCGTGGCGTCGAGCGTCAGGCTGGCGATGGTGGTGCCTGGATCAGGGCTGGTGAAGGCGCAGGCCGAGCGCGAAGGGCTCGATCAGGTGTTCAAGGACGCTGGCTTTGACTGGCGCGAGCCGGGCTGCTCGATGTGCCTGGGCATGAATGCCGACAAGCTCGAAGCTGGCGAGCGCTGCGCTTCGACCTCCAACCGCAACTTCGAGGGGCGCCAGGGCGCTGGCGGACGTACGCACCTCGTGAGCCCCGCGATGGCGGCAGCTGCCGCCATTGCCGGCTGCTTTGTGGACGTGCGGGCGGTGTAAGAGCAACCCGCGGCGATCTGAGCAATACCGAGCTACCGAGCTAGGAACAAGAGGCCAACCATGCACAGGATCCTGTCCATTTCTGCGCTCTTCAGTGCGTCGACCTTGCTGGTCGGCTGCAACACCCTCGACGGCATGGGCAAGGACCTGCAGGCGGCGGGCAGTGCGATCTCGGGCACGGCGAGCAAGGCGCCTGCGCCGAAGCCTGCGGCAACGCCAGTGAGCACGGCTGCGCCGTCGGCCGCCCCATCGGCTGCCCCGTCGGCCGCCCCGGCCCCTGCGCAGGTACGCACCACTACCACGCCCCCGCCGGCACCGATGGCCGCACCTGCCCCGGCGCCGATGGCTGTCCCCGCGCCGGCCGCGCCGCCACCTCCGCAACCTGTGCGTCGATGATGCAAGCCTTCACCACCCACGAGGGTCTGGTCGCGCCACTGGATCGGGCCAATGTCGATACCGACCAGATTATTCCCAAGCAGTTCCTGAAGTCGATCCGGCGCACCGGCTTTGGCCAGAACCTGTTTGACGAGTGGCGCTACCTTGACCGAGGTGAGCCCGGGCAGGACGCGAGCAAGCGACCGTTGAATCCGGAGTTCGTGCTCAATCAGCCTCGCTATCACGGGGCGTCGATCCTGCTGGCGCGGCGCAACTTTGGCTGTGGCTCCAGCCGAGAGCACGCGCCGTGGGCGATTGGCGAGTACGGATTCCGTGCGGTGGTCGCACCAAGCTTTGCCGACATCTTCTTCAACAATTGCTTCAAGAACGGCCTGCTGCCCATCGTGCTGCCCGAGGCGGTGATGGACAGCCTGTTCACCGAACTGGCGGCAGCACCCGGCTACCGGCTCACGGTGAGCCTGCCGCAGCAGACCGTCACCACCCCCGCTGGCACGGTCCACCACTTTGAGGTCGATGCATTCCGCAAGGAGTGTCTGCTCAATGGCTGGGACGATATCGGACTGACCCTGCGCCATGCCGAGAAGATTCGCGCGTACGAGGCCGAGCGCCTTAAACGCATGCCCTGGCTCGCCACGCGCGCAACCACCTGAAGTCGTTTGCGGTGGGGCGGCCGGGGCCAGTTGCACTGCTGCTGGCGCCTTGCGCATCCTCCGTTTGCCACACTGAGTCCAATGCTACGAACAGAAAGCGCCCATGAAAGTCGCAGTCCTCGCTGGTGACGGTATCGGCCCCGAGATCGTCGCCGAAGCCCTTAAGGCCCTGCGTGCGCTTGACCTGGGCATCGAGTTCGAATCGGCGCTGGTCGGGGGCGCCGCGACCGATGTGCACGGTGATCCGCTGCCGCCCGCAACGCTGTCGCTTTGCAAGGCGGCCGACGCGGTGCTCTTCGGCGCCGTCGGCGGACCGCAGTACGACAGCCTGCCGCGCGCGCAGCGGCCCGAGCAGGGGCTGCTGCGGCTGCGCAAGGAACTGGGCCTGTTTGCCAACCTGCGCCCGGCGCTCATCTACCCGGAACTGGCCGCGGCATCGACGCTGAAGCCCGAGGTCGTGGCCGGGCTCGACCTCTTGATCGTGCGTGAACTCACCGGCGACATCTACTTCGGCCAGCCGCGCGGCATCCGCACGCTTGAAAACGGCGAGCGCGAGGGCTTTGACACCATGCGCTACAGCGAGAGCGAGATCCGGCGCATTGGCCACGTTGCGTTCAAGGCGGCCCGCAAGCGGGCCAAGCGCGTGTGCTCCGTGGACAAGGCCAATGTGCTGGAGACCACCCAGCTGTGGCGTGAGGTGATGACCGAAATCGGCCGCGAGTACCCCGATGTAGCGCTCACGCACATGTACGTCGATAACGCCGCCATGCAGCTGTTGCGCAACCCACGGCAGTTCGACGTGATGGTCACCGGCAACATGTTCGGCGACATCCTCTCCGACGAGGCGTCGATGCTCACCGGCTCGATCGGCATGCTGCCGTCGGCGTCGCTGGATGCGAACGGCAAGGGACTGTTCGAGCCGATTCACGGCTCGGCGCCCGACATCGCAGGCAAGGGTGCGGCCAATCCCCTGGCCACGATCTTGTCGGCCGCGATGATGCTGCGCTATACGTTCAACCGTGAGGAGTCCGCCGCGCGCCTTGAGCGCGCGGTGGCCAAGGTGCTGGCCCAGGGCATGCGAACCGGAGATATCGCGGCGGCCGGCGAAACGACGATCGGCACGGGCGCGATGGGAGACGCGGTGGTCAAGGCACTGTGACCTCGCCGCAAGATGAAATGCAGAGACTGGATGAGGGTGTGATGAGAGTCGGTTTTGTGGGTTGGCGCGGCATGGTGGGCTCTGTCCTGATGGAGCGCATGACCGCCGAGAAGGACTTCGAGCTGATCGAGTCCGTGTTCTTCAGCACGTCGAACGCGGGCGCAGCGGCGCCCAGGGTGGGCCAGGGCGATGCGGTGCTCAAGGACGCCAGCGACATCGCAGCACTCAAGAGTTGCGACACCATCATCGCCTGCCAGGGCGGCGACTACACCAGTGATGTGTACCCCCGGCTGCGCGCGGCGGGCTGGACTGGCTACTGGATCGATGCGGCCTCCACGCTGCGCATGGCCGAGGACGCAGTGCTGATTCTCGATCCGGTCAACCTGCCGGTGATCAAGCGGGCGCTGGGCGCCGGTACCAAGAATTACATCGGCGGCAACTGCACGGTGAGCCTGATGATGCTGGCCATTGACGGGCTGCTCAAGGCGGACCTCGTGGAGTGGGTCACCGCGATGACCTACCAGGCCGCCTCGGGCGCCGGTGCGCCCAACATGCGTGAACTGCTGGCGCAGATGGGGCATGTGCATTCGCTGACCAAGGACCTCCTGGCGGATCCCAAGTCAGCGATTCTCGACATCGATCGCAAGGTGAACGAGGCGTTGCGCGGCAGCGCGTTGCCGAAGCAGGAGTTCGGCCTGCCGCTGGCTGGCAGCCTGATTCCCTGGATTGCCGATGACATGGGCAATGGCGTAAGCAAGGAAGAATGGAAGGGCGGCGCCGAGTGCAACAAGATCCTAGGCAGGCCCGCCATGGGTCAGCCGGGCTCGGTGATCGTGGAGGGCCTGTGCGTGCGCATTGGCGCCATGCGCTGCCACAGTCAGGCGCTGACAATGAAGCTGAAGCGCGATCTGCCGCTGGCGCAGATCGAGGCACTGCTCGCCGAGGCCAACCCCTGGGTTCAGGTCGTGCCGAACACCAAAGACGCCTCGGTGCGTGCGTTATCGCCCGCGGCGGTCAGCGGCACGATGAACATTCCCATCGGTCGGATCCGCAAAATGGCGATGGGCGGGCAATACGTGTCAGCGTTCACAGTGGGTGATCAGTTGTTGTGGGGGGCCGCTGAACCCTTGCGGCGCATGTTGCGGATCCTGCTCAACCGGCTGCAGTGAAACCGTTCGGCGTGGGATTGCGCCTCGCGTGGGGGCTAATCGAATGATTTCTCCCACCTTCCCGTCACTTACAGCGGCTTCTAAGCTTGCCCGCGTAAGTGGCTGATGTTATTTTCTAATTACCGAATTTCCGGCGGCAAGGGGGCATCGGTGCCATCCCAGAAAAACAGGCACGCGCCAGCGCGTTGTGCCATCGCGCTCGCGCTGAGTCTCGCATTTACAACCCCCATGCTGCACGCGGCTGGGCTCGGGCGGCTGTCCGTCCAGTCCGCCCTTGGGCAACCCTTGCGCGCAGAGGTCGAGGTGACCTCCGTTGCGCGGGAGGAGGCGCCGACCCTCGCAGTCAAACTTGCCTCGCAATCGGCGTTCCGCCAGGCTGGGTTAGATTTCAACCCGGCGCTGTCGCAGTTGCGTTTCACGCTCGAAAAGCGTGGCGAGACCAACTTCGTGGTGCGGGTCAGTTCGCTCAACCCGATCAACGAGCCGTACCTTGACTTGCTGCTCGAGCTCACGTGGGGAACGGGGCGGGTGTTGCGTGAATACACCGTGCTGCTCGATCCGCCGGCACTGCGTGCCTCGCCAGAGCTGATTCCCCCGGTGGCAGCGCAAACGCCGCCGCTTGCTGTGGCACCTGCGCCACGGGTGGCAGCGGCCCCCGCGCCTGCGCAAGCTGCTGCTCCCGCCGCCTCAGCACCTGTGCCTGAGCGGCCCGCACCGACACCGACACCGACACCGCGTGAGGCGCCCGCGCCTGCACCACTCGCCACAACGGCCGGTGGTGACACCTACACTGTCAAGTCCGGCGATACGCTGGGCGGTATCGCAGCCGCTAACAAAGTTCCGGGTGTGTCGCTCGATCAGATGCTCGTGGCGATGTTCCGCGCCAATCCCAACGCCTTTGTTGGCGACAACATGAACCGGCTGGTCGCCGGTCGCACTCTGACCATGCCGGGCAGTGCAGACGCCGAGGTGGTTTCTGCCAGCGATGCGCGTCGTGAAGTGCTGGCGCAAAGCCAGGACTTTGCGCAGTACCGCAGCCGGCTGGCACAGGCGGCCACCGGTGGTTCGGCAACCGTGGCTGCGGCCGCACCAGCGACAGCCGCAGGCCGGGGCCAGATTACGGCCAAGGTCGAGGATCGCAGTGCGCCCACCAAGGGCGGCGATCAACTGACGATTGCCAAGGCCGAACCGGCGCCGGCATCTGGCGCCGGAGCCACTTCGGGTCAGGCTGCCGCCCAGGCTGCGGCCGCCGCAGCCGCTACCAAGGCCAAGGACGAGGAAGTCGCCCGCCAGCGCGCCATGAAGGAAGCCGAGGAGCGCGCGGCTGAGTTGAAGAAGATCAATGATGCGTTGAAGAAACTGCAAGGCAAGGCTGCACCTGCTCCAGCGCCGGCACCTGCGGTTGCACCGCCGCTGCCACCAGCGCCTGCACCGGCGCCTGTGGCCGCCGCACCAACGCCGGCACCCGCGCCGGCCGAGCCGCCCAAGCCCGAGGTCCAGCCTGCTCCTGTCCCTGCTCCTGTGGCAGCGGCGCCAGTGCCTGCACCGGTTTCCAAAGCCGAGCCCGCGAAGAAGGCGCCACCGACGCCGCCACCGCCGGCGCCTGAGGCCTCGTTCGTCGACCAGCTGATGTCGCCCTATGTTTTGGGTGGCGCTGGCGCATTGCTCATATTGTTGCTGGTCGGCTTCAACGTGTATCGCAAGCGCAAGGTCGAGAAGACCGACGAGTTCAAGGCCACCGGCGAAGGCCTGCGTGCCAATTCGCTCTTCGGCTCGACCGGCGGGCAGAGCGTCGACACGGGTGCCACCAGCACCTTCAATTCGAGCTTCATCCCGGCTGCCTCGCAGCTGGATTCGAACGAGGTCGACCCGGTTGCCGAGGCCGATGTCTACATCGCCTATGGTCGCGAGGAGCAGGCCGAGGACATCCTGAAAGAAGCGCTGCGTCTGCAACCGGATCGCCATGCGGTGCGTGTCAAGCTGCTGGAGATCTACTCGCGCCGCGGCGACAAGGCGTCGTTCAACGCGGTGGTCGATGAGTTGCGCAATCGCACCG
>JBIIZX010000436.1:0-3363 GCA_044346055.1 Burkholderiaceae bacterium
AGCGCATCAATGCACCGGTTACACCATCAGAAACGCCCAAATGGCACGGTCACTTGCTCCACCAGGCCCATACAACAGTGACTGGTGAAACATCCGGGCTAGCGCGCGGCATCGTCAGGCTCCAGCCGCAACACCATCTCGTTGCGCTTGAACTCGAAGCCGAGGCTCTGGTACATCGGTTGACCCATGTCCGAGCCGGCGAGCATCACGTACACCAGCCCGCGCGAGCGGCATTCATCCAGCAGCTTTAGTGTCAGCAGTCGCGCAAGACCGCGGCGCCGCCAGGCCTGCACGGTGAAGACATTGTTGATGCGCGCCATCGTGTGCACGGGACCGGTGTCCAGTCGCGGAACCCAGTCGAGCAACACGGCACCGGCACCGCCGATCAACTGCCCGTCGGCAAAGGCCAGGTATCCAAAGTACTCATCGCGCACGAGCTTCGGAGCCAGCCAGCGCGCGTTGTGCATCACTGCATCGCGCGACTATGGTGCCTGCAGATCCAGCTGCGCCGGCCCGTCCTCGTAACGCGTGGCGGCAATGGCGGGCGCATCGGCCACTGTCGCGGCCCGCACCTGCCATGGCGCCGCCGCCATCAACCGCCGGTCCCGCCGACGGTCAGGCCCTCGATGCGCAGCGTGGGCTGGCCCACGCCCACCGGCACGCTCTGGCCGTCCTTGCCGCAGGTGCCGATGCCGGAGTCGAGCGCCATGTTGTTGCCGATCATGGTGACGCGCGTCAGCGCATCGGGTCCGTTGCCGATCAGCGTGGCGCCCTTGACCGGCGCGGCGATCTTGCCGTCCTCGATCAGGTAGGCCTCCGACATGCTGAAGACGAACTTGCCATTCGTGATGTCGACCTGGCCGCCGGCAAACGCATTGGCGTAGATGCCCTTTTTCACCGAGCGGATGATCTCCTCATGCTCGTGCTCGCCACCCAGCATGTAGGTGTTGGTCATGCGCGGCATGGGCAAGGCGGCAAACGACTCGCGGCGGCCATTGCCGGTCACTGGCACTTTCATCAGCCGCGCGTTGAGCGAGTCCTGGATGTAGCCGCGCAGCACACCGTCTTCGATCAGCACCGTGCGCGAGGTCGGATTGCCTTCATCGTCCACGTTGAGCGAACCACGGCGGTCGGGCAGGGTGCCGTCGTCGATCACCGTCACGCCCTTGGACGCCACGCGCTTGCCCACGCGGCCAGAAAATGCGCTCGAGCCCTTGCGGTTGAAGTCGCCCTCCAGCCCGTGGCCCACGGCTTCATGCAGCAGGATGCCGGGCCAGCCGGGGCCGAGCACCACGGTCATGACACCGGCCGGCGCCGGCCGCGCATCGAGGTTGGCAATGGCCATGTCGACCGCTTCTTTCGCGTACTGCTGCAGCACCTCGTCCGTGTAGTAGGCGAGCGACAGGCGCCCGCCGCCGCCAGAAAAGCCCTGCTCGCGGCGCCCGTCCTGCTCGACGATCACGGTGAGCGACATGCGCACCAGCGGGCGCACGTCGGCGGCAATCAGCGCATCGGACTTGCGGTCACTGCGCGCCACCAGCATCACGTCGTACTCGGCGCCCACATTGGCCATCACCTGCTTGACGCGCGGATCACGTGCGCGCGCCATGCGCTCAATGCGCTCCAGCAGCTTGATCTTCTCCGCGGCCTCCAGTGTGGCCACCGGATCGACCGTTGAATACAGCGCCTTGCCCGCGTGCTTGTTGCGCGGACCGAGCTTGCCGCCGATCCTGGTGGTGCCGCCGCCGCTGGCTGCGATCGAGCGCACCGAGCGCGCGGCCTCCAGCAGTGCGGCTTCCGAGATGTCGTCGGAGTATGAGAACGCGGTGCGATCACCCGCCACCGCGCGCACGCCCACGCCCTGCTCGATATCAAAACTGCCGCTCTTGACGATGCCTTCCTCCAGCGAGAACGCCTCGTTGCGCGTGTACTGGAAGTACAAATCGGCGTAGTCGGCCTTGTGCTCGAAGATGGTCGCCAGCGCACGCTGCAGCTTGGCCTCATCGAGACCGTAGGGCGCCAGCAGCAGCGAGCGGGCAGTGGCCAGGCGGTCGAGGGCGGGGTCGGTGAGCTTCATGCGGCGGGTGTCCGGATTCAGGATTCAGGATTCAGGATTCAGGATTCGGGATTCAGGATTCAGGGAAAGACTGGTTCGGTGCCGAAGACGGAATCCGGAATCCAGAATCCCGATTCCTAGCCTAGCGCAGCACCCGATGCTCCAGTGCCGGCAGGCTCTGGCGCAACTCGTGCATGACTTGGGGGTCAAGGTCGCCGATCACAACGCCGGGGCCGGTGTCCAGTTGCGAAACCACGGTGCCCCAGGGGTCGATCAGCACAGAGTGGCCAAAGGTCGCCCGTCCATTGTCGTGCTTGCCGCCCTGCGCTGGAGCCAGCACGTAGCAGAGATTTTCGATCGCCCGCGCCTTGAGCAGCGTGAGCCAGTGCGCCTTGCCGGTGGTGGCGGTGAATGCCGCCGGCACCAGGATCAGATCGGGCTGTTGCATGGCTCGATACAGTTCCGGAAACCGCAGGTCGTAGCAGACCGACAGGCCGACCTTGAGCTGCACGCCGGACTTTGAAGTCAAGGAGAACGTTGCAATCGCATCGCCCGGCGCGATGGTGCGCGCCTCCTCGTACGACTCCTCGCCCTTGCTGAATGCAAAGAGGTGGATCTTGTCGTAGCGCGCCGCGCGGCGGCCTTGCGGGTCGTACACCAGCACACTGTTCTTCACGCGCGTGCTGCCATCGGCGCCATCTGCTGCGATGGGCGTGGTGCCGCCCACCAGCCAGATGCCGTGGCGCTGTGCCTGCTCGGCAAGGAAGCGCTGCACAGGGCCCTCGCCATCAGGCTCGCGAGCGTCAATCTTGTCGGTCTCGCGCAGGCCCATCAGGCAGAAGTACTCGGGCAGCCCAACCAACTCTGCGCCGCCGGCGGCCGCCTGCGCGATCAGTGCTTCGGCATCGCGCAGGTTGGCCTGTACGGTCGGCTTGGACACCATCTGGACGGCGGCGACGCGCACGGTGGACATAGGATGTTCTGACTCTAGCGCGCTTGCGTGTTGGGGGCAGGGCCTTGGGCCGGCGCTTGCGCAGCGCGCTCGCGTCGGCGCACCTGCGGCTCGCTCCAGGTTCCCGTCACGTCGTACTCGAACGAGAAGGCCTTGGACAGCGGGTCGCGCAGCAGGAGCTGTGCCACGAAGGCCCCCAGACCAATGGCGGGATTGGCCAGAAAAGCATACGCCAGCGAGGCCGAGCCGGCGTCGATCTCCGGCAGCACGAGCACGTGCAACGCCTGCGTCTCCTTGCCCAGGTCCGCAGTGCCTTCGAGCAGCACCGTGGCAGATACACCGCGCATCTTGAAGT
>JBIIZX010000054.1:0-11274 GCA_044346055.1 Burkholderiaceae bacterium
GTCAAGCCGCCGCACGCCGCGCGGCGATGCAAGCTGCGTCGGCCCGGCCACCAGGGTGACCTTGGCGCCAGCCTCGCGCGCGGCGCGCGCGAGTGCGAAACCCATCTTGCCTGACGACAGGTTGGTGATGCCGCGCACCGGATCAATCGGCTCGAAGGTCGGCCCGGCCGTGATCAGCACGCGCTTGTCCCGCAGCACCTTGGGCTGAAAGTGCGCAACGATGTCCTCGAGCAGCTCGTGCGGCTCGAGCATGCGACCCGCACCCGTCTCGCCGCAGGCCTGGTCTCCCACCCCAGGCCCAAGGATCTCCACGCCGTCGCCGCGCAAGGTCTGCACGTTGCGCTGGGTGGAGGGATTGGTCCACATCTCGACGTTCATCGCCGGCGCCACCAGCAACGGGCAACTGCGCGCGAGCACCAGGGTGGAGAGCAGATCATCCGCGAGCCCCTGCGCCGTCTTGGCTAGGAAGTGCGCTGAGGCTGGGGCCACGACAATCGCATCGGCCCCGCGCGTGAGGTCGATGTGCGGCATCGCGTTCTCCACGCGACCGCCCTCGGCACCCCACTGGTCCAGGAACACCGGCTTGCCCGTGAGCGCCTGCATCGTGGTCGCAGTGATGAACTCCTGCGCGGCGCGCGTCATCACCACCTGCACACTGGCACCCTCGTCGTGCAGCCGGCGCGCCAGCTCGCACGCCTTGTAGGCCGCGATGCCGCCGGTCATGCCGAGAACGAGGTGCTTTCCTGCGAGGTCCATTGATTCAGTTCTGCGGGCGCCTGGCAAACACAATGCGCTGGCCCGTTTGCTCGCTCGTTTGCTCGCCGCTACTGGCTGCGAGATCCAAACCAGTATATCCACGCTGCTCCCTGATGCCCTCGAAGCCGGCAGCGTCCAGGTACTCGTGCAGATCGGTCGCCTCATAGTCGCGCAGCTCGAACGACTGCAGCAGCTGCTCCGTCGACGGTCCGCTCGCAGTCTGGCGTGTGATGTGCCAGCGCAAGTCCCAGCGCCACCGTGGCAAGGTTGGATGGGGGCTGGTCTGGTCGAAGATGATCACAGCCGCGCCGTCGGCCAGCGTCACGCGCCGCCGCTCGCGCCAGTCCGTCGCCCATGCGTCGGGCCGCGCCGCCACGGTGAGGATCAGCTCGCCGCCGGGCAGCAGTGCGCGGTGGCAGCAGGCAAGGGCGGCGATGATCTCGGCGTCATCGACGAGGATCTGGAAGCTGTTGACCGCGCAGAAGACCGTGGCAAAGCGGTCGGGCAGATCGAAGTCCTGCATCAGGCGCTGGTGCAGCTCGGGCGTGAGGCCGAGCGCCGCCGCTTTGCGCTGCAGGATCGCCAGCATGTCGCCTGAGGTGTCCAGGCCGTCGACCTCCAGGCCATCGCGCAGCAGGGGCAGCAACAGGCGACCGGTGCCGCAGGCAAGTTCCAGCGCGGGGCCGCAGTTTTCCGTCACCCGCCTGGTGAACAAGGCCTGATCGAAAAACGGTTCAGTGCCAAAGAAGCTGTCGTAGGCCTGCGCCACAACGCCGGAATAGTCCCACACCGTCATGGCGGACGCTGCTGTCATCGGGACCGGGCCACCGCCAACTACCTGGCGCGCCGCACACGTAGCAGCTCGTCCAGCACCAGCAGCACCGCGCCGGTCACGATGGCGCTGTCGGCGACGTTGAACGCGGGCCAGTGCCAGCCGCCCACATGAAAGTCGAGGAAGTCGATCACGTGGCCGTAGGCAATGCGGTCGATCACGTTGCCGATGGCGCCGCCAAGAATGAGGGCGAGCGCGAGCGAGAAAAGCCTTTGCGTGCCGTGGCGGGCGAGCAGGTAGACGATGAAAGCCGAGGCGCCGATGCCGACCCAGGTCAGGAACTCATCCTGCCAGCCTCCGGCATTGGCCAGGAACGAGAACGCCGCGCCCTTGTTGTAGGTGAGCACGAGGTTGAAGAAGCTCGTCACCGGGCGTACGTCGCCAAAGTTGAACATCCGCTCGACCGTGAGCTTGGTGGCCTGGTCGACCAGGATGACTGCAACGGCGACCCCGAGCCAAGGCAGGAGTTTCTGCCACCACGACTTTTGTTTGCTCCAGCCCATGCAGGTCCTTCAACCGTCGCGCCGCCAGCTAGGCTGCGTTGCGGGCCTCGCCCGCGCCAAAGAGATTGCTCACACAGCGGCCGCAGATGCTCTGATGCTCGGCAGTGCTGCCCACGTCGGCGCGCCAGTGCCAGCAACGATCGCACTTCGCATGCGGCGAGGGCATCACGGCCACGCGCTCATCCGCCTCGCTCGCTGCCCGGTGCAGCGTGGCGCGGCTGGTGATCGTCACGAACTTCAGATCCTCGCCGAGCGTGGCGACCGCCGCATGACGCGCCCCGGCCACCCACAGGTCGACTTCGGCTTGCAGTGAAGAGCCGACCTTGCCAGCCTCGCGCTGTGCCTCGATGGCCTTGAGCACGTCGGCGCGCACCGCGCGAATGGTGGTCCACTTGGCCAGCAAGGCCTCGTGACCGGCAACGCCTGGCAGCTCGTGGTATGTCTGGGCAAAGATCGGTCCCTGGCCGGGCGCGAAGATCGCGAACGCCTCATCGGCCGTAAACGACAAGAATGGCGCCATCAGCCGCAGCAGGCTGGAGGTGACATGCCATAGCGCGGTCTGGGCCGAGCGGCGTGCCACGCTGCCGGCCTGGGTCGTGTACAGCCGGTCCTTGAGAATGTCGAGATAGAACGCGCCCAGGTCCTCCGAGCAGAAGGTCTGCACGCGTGCCACCACCGGGTGGAACTCGTACTTCTCGTAGCTCGCCAGCACCTCGGCCTGGAACTGCTGCGTGAGCGCCAGCGCGTAACGGTCAATTTCGAGCATCTGCTCGACCGGCACCGCGTCCTTGCTGAAGTCGAAGTCGCTGGTGTTGGCGAGCAGGAAGCGCAGCGTGTTGCGGATGCGCCGGTAGCTCTCGACCACGCGCTTCAGGATCTCGTCGCCGATGGTCATCTCGCCCGAGTAATCGGTCGAGGCGACCCACAGCCGCATGATCTCCGCGCCCATTTTGTCCGCAAGCTCGCGCGGGTCGATGCCATTGCCAAGCGACTTGCTCATCTTGCGGCCCTGCGCATCGACCACAAAGCCGTGCGTCAGCAGCCCTTTGTACGGCGCACGGCCGTCAATGGCCGCGCCAATGAGCAGCGACGAATGGAACCAGCCGCGGTGCTGGTCCGATCCTTCAAGGTACAAGTCGGCCGGGTAGGCGAGCTCTTCCTTGTGCGAGCCGCGCATCACCGTGCGGTGGGTGGAGCCGGAGTCGAACCACACGTCGAGAATGTCGTTGGACTTCTCGTACTCCGCCGCCTGGGCTGCCGGCAGCATGTCTTCCACGCTCGCCCGCGACCACGCCTCGATGCCGCCTTGCTCGACCTTCTGCGCGGCCAGCTCGAGCAACTCGAGCGTGCGCGGGTGCAGGCTGCCATCGCTCTTCTTGAGGAAAAACGGCAGCGGCACGCCCCAGTTGCGCTGGCGCGAGATGCACCAGTCCGGCCGGTTGGCGATCATGGCGTGCAGGCGCGCCTTGCCCCAGCCCGGAAAGAAGCTGGTCTGCTCGATGGCATGCAGCGCACTCTGGCGCAGCGTCTCGCCCACGGTCTCGGTCTGCATGACCCCGGCGGTCTCGCGCGTGGCGCCGTCCATGCGCACAAACCACTGGCTGGCAGCGCGATAGATGAGCGGCGTCTTGTGACGCCAGCAGTGCATGTACGAGTGGTCCTGCTGCGCGGCGTGCAGCAGGGTGCCGGCCACGCGCAGCGCATCGACGATCTTCGAATTGGCATCCCAGATCTTCAGGCCGCCAAAGAGCGGGAAGTCCTTGGCGTAGTGACCGTCGCCTTGCACAGGGTTCAGGATCTCGTCGTTGGTCATCCCGTAGGCCTTGCAGGACTCGAAGTCCTCCAGGCCATACGCGGGCGACGAATGCACGATGCCAGTGCCGGCGTCCACCGTCACGTACTCGCCAAGGAAGACCGGCGAAGCGCGATCAAAGCCCTTGTCGAGCGCCGCGAGCGGATGGCGAAAGCGCACGCGCTCCAGCTTGGCACCCACCGTCTCGGCCAGCACGCGCCCGTTCAGCCCGAAGCGCTGCAGGCAGGATTCGACTAGGTCCTTGGCGAGGATGAAGAGCCGATCCTCCGTCTCGACCAGCGCGTAGACAAACTCGGGATGGAAGTTCAGTGCCTGGTTGACCGGGATGGTCCACGGGGTGGTGGTCCAGATCGCCGTGAACACCCGCTTGCCCAGGGCGGCGACGCCGAAGGCGGCGGCGACCTTCGCTTGGTCGTCCTGCATGAGCGGAAACGCGACATCGATCGCCGGTGTCTTCTTGTCGATGTACTCGACCTCCGCTTCGGCCAGCGCCGAGTTGCAGTCAAAGCACCAGTTGACGGGCTTGAGTCCCCGGTAGACAAAGCCGCGCTCGACCATGCGGCCGAGCGTGCGGATCTCGTCCGCCTCGGCCTTGAAGGTCATCGTCTTGTAGGGGTTGCTCCAGTCACCCAGCACGCCCAGGCGCTTGAAGCCCGCCATTTGCAGGGCGATCTGCTCGGTCGCGTGGGCGCGCGCCTTGGCCTGCACCTCGGGGCGCGGCAGGTGCTTGCCGAATTTCTTCTCGATATGGATCTCGATCGGCATGCCGTGGCAATCCCAGCCCGGCACGTACACGGCATCGAAGCCCGCCATCGAGCGCGACTTCACCACCATGTCTTTCAGGATCTTGTTGGTCGCCGTGCCGAGGTGGATTTCACTGTTGGCGTAAGGCGGCCCGTCGTGCAGGATGAACTTGGGCGCGCCCGCCGCCTTGCGGGCCGCGCGAATCGCTGCGTAGGTCTTGTTCTCTTCCCACGCCTTGATCCAGCCCGGCTCGCGCTTGGGCAGGTCGCCGCGCATTGGAAACGGCGTGTCCGGAAGATTGAGCGCGTACTTGCGCGTACTGGGTTCGGCGGCGGGTTTGCCGCTGTCCTTTTTCGCAGCGCGCTGATTGTCGCGATCAGACGCGCGACCCTTGGCATCGTCGGCCATGATTGGCACTCCTTGGCCCCCTCGGGCTCTGCAAGAGGTGTCGGAACAGGATTGGCGGCGCCCGCATTGGCGGCGCCGGGGGCGAGAGTTTAGCTTTTCTGGCCGTGCGCCAGCGCCGCGTCCTGCAGCAGCTTGCGTGCGCGCTGCGCATCCGCGCTGATCGCCTCGCGCAGCAGATCCACCGAGGCGTACTTTTCCTCGTCGCGCAGCTTGTCCACCAGTTCGACCCGTACCAGTTGGCCGTACACGCTGCGGTCGAAGTCGAACACATGGACCTCCAGCAGCCAGCGGCCGCTGTCATCCACCGTGGGCCGCAGCCCCAGGCTCGCCACCCCCGGAAGCGCCTCGGGCGCGAGTCCGTGCACCCGCACGGCGAAGATGCCGTGGGCGGCTGGTCGGCGCTGCTGCCGCGCTTGCGCCATACGCAGATTGAGCGTTGGAAAGCCGATGGTGCGACCGAGCTTGGCACCGTGGAGCACGCGGCCGCTGATCACATAGGGCCGGCCCAGCAGATGGCGCACACGACCTAGATCGCCGGCCGCCAGCGCGGCACGCACCAGCGAGCTGGAAATGCGCTGGCCGTCTTCGACGACGGCGTCCAATTGCGCGACCTCGAAGCCGGCCGTCGCTGCGGCTGCGCGCAGCAGCGTGATGTCACCAGCGCGCCTGGCGCCAAAGCGAAAGTCATCGCCGACCGCCAGCCATTGCGCCCGGCAGCCGTGCACAAGAATTTCTTCGATGAAGCGCTGTGCCGTGAGCGCGGCAAAGCGGTGACTAAAGTGCTGCACGAACACGCGCTCGATGCCGCAGGCAGCGAGCGAACTGATCGTGTCACGCAAGGTGGCAATCCGCGCCGGGGCGGCCTGCGGAGCGAATAGCTCGCGCGGGTGCGGCTCGAAGGTCATGACCGCCGGCACCAGCCCGAGGGCACGGGCGGCCGTCACCACCTGGGCCAACAGCGCCTGGTGACCACGATGCACACCGTCAAAGTTGCCGATGGTCAGTGCGGTGGGCAGCCGGGCGGCCGGCGGCGGCGCGCCGCGAAAGATCTTCATGGGACGGGCGTGAGAGGGTGTGACGGCAATCGCGGGGACGGCGCGCTGTATTCGGGCGCCGCGACAACGTCCCTCTCGATCTAAGGCATCGATTATAGGTGGCGTCTTTTTGCTGAAGCCGCGGGCGCGGAATCGGATGTGCTGAGCGGCGTTCACTGAGCGGCGTGCTCCGAGCGGGATAGGCTGAGCGGCATGGACTGAGCGGAGTGTATTGAGCGGAATGTACTGAGCGGGATGTGCTGAGCGAAGCGTGTTGCGCAGAGGCTGTACTGAACGGCGGGTCCTGCGTGCGGGCTGCTGCAGCCTGCCCCGTAGAATTGGTGCATGAAGAACATCGTCTGCCTGATCTCCGGCCGCGGCAGCAACCTGCAAGCACTGCTCGATGTGGCCGCCCGCGAGCAATGGGCAACGACACTCGAGGCGCGGGTGGTCGGTGTCATAAGCAACCGCGCTGACGCCGCCGGCCTGGCGATCGCGCGGGCGCGCGAAGTTCCCTCGCAAATCATCGAGCACCGGCAGCACGTGTCGCGCGACGCCTTCGATGCTGCACTGATCGGCGCCATTGACGCCCTGCGGCCCGATCTCGTCGTGCTGGCCGGCTTCATGCGCGTGCTCACGGAGCGCTTTGTCGACCACTATGCCGGGCGCCTGATCAATGTGCATCCGTCGCTGCTGCCGTCATTTCCGGGCCTGGCCACGCATAGGCAGGCGCTGGCGGCGGGCGTGCGCGTGCACGGCGCCACGGTGCACTACGTGTCGCACGCGGTCGATGGTGGCGGCATCATCGGCCAGGCCGTGGTCGCAGTGCGGTCGGGTGACACTGAGGAAACGCTGGCCGAGCGCGTGCTCGAGCAGGAGCATGTGCTGCTGCCGCGTTGCGTGCGCCTGGTGCTGCAGGAGCGCGTGACGCTGCAGCAAGGACGTGTGGTGCTGCGCGACGTCGTGGCCGATGAACTCGCAATGCTGGGGACTTGACATGGCTGACCGGCCCAGACGCGCGTCCCCCTTGCGCCGCCCGCAGCCCGCTCCGTACGTGCCGCCAAGCCGGCCGCGGCCGCACGCACGCGCGCGGCGCGAGGTCGAGTCGACCTATGGTCTGCACGGGGCCACCCGCGTGACGGGCGTCGTGGTGGAGCAGCTTGCGCACCTGTTGGCCATGGTGCTGCGCTTTGACGGCCCCGCCGATGCCGTGATGTCGCGCTTTTTCAAGCAGAACGCCCAGCTTGGCAGCCGCGAACGCAGTCTGGTGGCCGAGGCCACCTTCGACGCCTTGCGGCGCCTGGCCACGCTGCGCTGGATGATGCAGCCGGCCGTGCCCGAGCGTGCGCCGCGGCTGGCGGCACTCATCACCCTGGCGCGCCAGCATGGCGTCGAGGCCTTTGGCACCAATGTTTTTCGCGGCGATGAACGCGCAGTGCGGCATGCCCTCGCGCTCAATGTCGCCACCGCCCCGGCGGCCGTGCGCGCAGAGCTGCCGTTGTGGCTTTACACCCGCCTGACGGCGCAGTACGACGATGTGCTGGCGCTCGTGGCCACCATGGCGCAGCCGGCACCGCTGGACCTGCGCGTGAATACGCTCAAGGCCGATCGCGACGAGGTACTGGCGCAGTTGCGTGCGGCCAGTCGCGAGCACGCACCGTTGGAGGCCGAGGCCACGCCTTACTCGCCCGAGGGCATCCGGCTGCAGGACAAGCCGCCGCTGACGCGCTGGCCGCTGTATCAGAGCGGGCAGGTCGAGGTGCAGGACGAGGGCAGCCAGCTCATTGCGCGGCTGGTCGCGCCACGCCGCGGCGAGATGGTGGCCGACTTTTGCGCCGGCGCCGGCGGCAAGACGCTCGCCATCGGCGCGCTGATGCGCTCCACCGGCCGCCTGTATGCCTTTGACATCCATGCCAAGCGGCTGGCGGGCCTGGGGCCCCGGCTCAAGCGCAGCGGCCTGTCGAGCGTGCATCCAGCCGCGATTGCCAACGAAAACGACCTGCGCATCAAGCGCCTGCACGGCAAGATGGATCGCGTGCTGGTGGACGCGCCATGTTCAGGCAGCGGCACGCTGCGGCGCAATCCGGATTTGAAGTGGCGCTTTGACGAGACCGAACTGGACCGCGTGAACGTCGTGCAAGGCAATGTGCTGCGCGCGGCCGCCCGCCTGCTCAAGCCCGGCGGCCGGCTGGTCTATGCAACCTGTTCGCTCCTGAGCATGGAAAACCAGCAGGTGATCGAGCAGTTTCTGGCCGAGCAGCCGCAGTTCCAGGCGGTGGACGCGGCCGAGGTGCTGGCGGCGCAAGGCATCGTCATCGACCATGCCGAACGCTTTGCGCCGTGGTTCGTGATGCTGCCGCACGTGCATGGCACCGATGCCTTCTTTGCCGCGGTGCTGGAGCGCAAGGCGTGACACCCACCCCGATCGAAGCGCTGATTGAAGCGCTCTCCAGTGGGCTGCATCGGCCCCTTTATCTCTGGACACTCGCGGTCATTGCGCTGGCGGTCGCCGGCGGCTTGCTGTTCTCGCGCATCGTGCGCAAGCACACCGAGCAGCGCCTGCTGGTTATGCACGCGGCCAATCCGGCATTCAGCCGCGAGGATGCCGTGCGTTTTTCCATAGAGGGCGTGCGGCGCCTGGCGTTCCCCTTGTCTGCGCAGGCCTTCCTGTGGGCCGGCGAAGCGGTGCTGCGCACGACCAAGCTGGTTGGCACCAGCGCGGATGCACGCCTGCTGCGCCTGGCTATGACGCTGCTCGGCGCCATGGCCGTGATCCGGCTGCTGGTCTACGTGCTGCGCCGGGTGCTGCGCAGCGCCGCGCTCACCGCCGCCTTCGAGCGGGCGGTGGCTGGCAGCGTGTGGCTGGTGGTGGCCCTGCACGTGACGGGCGTGCTCGAAGACACCGTCGCCTGGCTCGAGGCAACGCACCTGCCGCTGGCCGGCGGCAGGATGTCGCTGTGGGCACTCATCACCGGTGTGCTTGCCATCGTCACCGCGCTGCTGATCAGCCTGTGGGTCGGCTCCGCGGCGGAGGACCGCCTGATGCGCGCCGAGCGCATCGACGCCAACGTGCGCGCCGTCCTGTCGCGCGTGCTGCGCGCGCTCCTGGTGCTGCTCGGCCTTCTGCTGTCGATGTCGTTTGTGGGTATCGATCTGACGGTGCTGTCGGTGTTCGGTGGTGCGCTCGGCGTCGGCCTCGGCCTGGGCCTGCAGCGCATTGCCAGCAACTATGTGGCGGGTTTCATCATCCTGCTCGACCGCAGCCTGCGCCTGGGCGATTTGATCTCGGTCGACAAGTACTACGGCCGGGTCACGCAGATCACCACGCGCTACACGGTGGTGAGCGCGCTCGATGGCACCGAGGCGATCGTCCCGAACGAGATGCTGATCTCCACGCCGGTCACCAACCACTCGTACAGCGACAAGAAGGTCCGGCTGGGCGTGAAGGTGTCGGTGGCCTATGGCACCGAACTCGCCCAGGCGTTTGTGCTGATGCAGGATGCAGCCAGGGAGCACCCTCGCGTTCTCGAGCAGCCGGCGCCGCAGACGCTGTTGCTCGGCTTTGGCGCTGACGGTCTCGACCTCGAAGTGGGCTTCTGGATCAATGATCCCGAAGTCGGCCGGCTGGGCGTGCAATCCGATGTCGCGCTCAAGATCTATGAAGCGTTTTCCAGACATGAGATCGCGATTCCGTTTCCGCAGCGCGAGGTCCACCTGCGCGGCGCCGAAGCGTTGCAGCCGCCTTCCTCCGTGCGGCCGCAAAGGGCCGCGTAGCAACGGCTTAACCGTAAGGGCTAGCAACAGCCGCCAAGCGTGTCCAGAAACTGCACAGGACAGGTGCGGCGGCCTGAACCCACGCAACACGCTGTTCCTCAAAACCCCATTGAATTCGCACGTTTGCCAGTAGGCCCTGTCCTACAATCCGCACTCGGCTGAGGAGCCGGCCGCGGCACGTCCCGTGCAGGCGGCTTAACGCAAGGGTGCCTGCCGACGCAGCAGGTGCCTGACACGGAGAATCAATGTACTTGTTCGACTTTCTGGATGGCGGCCTGTTGCAGCTGTCCTGGTGGCAACTGATCGTTGCTGCCCTGGTTCTCACGCACGTCACCATTGCTGCGGTCACCATTTTCCTGCACCGCTCGCAGGCGCACCGCGCCCTGGATCTGCATCCGCTGGTCAATCACTTCTTTCGCGCCTGGCTGTGGCTTACTACCGGCATGCAGACCAAGGAGTGGGTCTCGATCCACCGCAAGCACCACGCCAAGTGCGAGACGCCGGACGATCCGCATAGCCCGCAGACGCGCGGACTGCAAAAGGTGCTGTGGGAAGGCGCCGAGCTGTACATGGCCGAGTCCAACAACGCCGAGACACTTGCCAAGTACAGCCACGGCACGCCCGACGACTGGGTCGAACGCAAGGTCTACTCGAAGTTTACCTGGCACGGCTGCGGTCTGATGCTAGGCACTGACATCATCCTGTTCGGCTGGGCGGGCCTGGCCATCTGGGCCGTGCAGATGATGTGGATCCCGTTTTTCGCCGCCGGCGTGATCAACGGCATCGGCCACTTCTGGGGCTATCGCAGCTACGACTCGCCCGATGCCAGCACCAACATCTCGCCCTGGGGCATTCTCATTGGCGGCGAGGAACTGCACAACAATCACCATACCTACCCGACCTCGGCCAAGCTGTCGTCCAAGTGGTTCGAGTTCGACATCGGCTGGCTGTACATCCGCCTGCTGCAGTCCGTCGGGTTGGCCCGGGTGTTGCGTGTGGCGCCGGTGCCCAAGGTGGCCGCGCCCAAGCCGCTGGTCGATCTCGAGACCCTGCAGGCCGTGGTGACCAACCGTTATGACCTCTTGGCCCGCTACGCACGGGAACTTCGCCGCGCGCACAAGGCAGAGCTGAGCAACATGGCGCCGGCCGAACGCCAGCGTTTTGCCTCGCTGCGCCGCTGGCTGCGCAAGGGCGACGTCGAGACGCTGCCGTCGCAGGAGCGCGAGACCCTGAGCGAACTGCTGGCGCATAGCCGCGCGATGAAGACGCTAGTGGACATGCGCAGTGAGCTGGCGCAGACCTGGAGCCGCTCCAGTGGTTCGCGCGAGCAGATGCTGGCGCACCTGCAGGACTGGATCGCGCGCGCCGAGGCCAGCGGCAATCGCACGCTGCAGGAGCTTGCCCTGCGCA
>JBIIZX010000437.1:0-3351 GCA_044346055.1 Burkholderiaceae bacterium
GATGCTCGGCTGCGCGGTCCAGGTGGTGGTGTCGGCGCTGCTGATGTAGGTGCCGTTGTTGCCCAGGGCAATCCAGCGGTTGTAGGCGAGGATGAGAGCACGCAGGTCCGCTGTCGTGTTCGAGGCGACGCTCTGCCAGGCCAGACCATCGGTGCTGGTGAGTACCGTGCCACCGGTGCCCACGGCCACAAAGCGGCCGGAGTAAAGCACGCGCGTCAGGTTGGCGGTGGTGCCCGAGGTGCTCGGCGTGTAGGTGATGCCGTCGGTGCTCGTGACGATGGTGCCGTTGTCGCCCACCGCAACCCAGCGGCCCGCGCCGGTCGTAAACGAATTCAGGGTCCTGGTTGTGCCGGACGTGCGGGCAGTCCACGTTGCAGCATCGGCGCTGAACAGGATCGTTCCATTGGCGCCAACGGCGTAAAAGTTGGGTGATCCTGAGGTGCCGCTGACGAACACGTCGTTCAGGTCGGCCGTCACGCCCGAAGTGGCTGCAACGTAGTTCTTGGCATCCGCGCTCGAATAGATCGTACCGCCCGTGCCGACCACCACCACCTTGCCCAGCACCGCGGAGCCGCGCAACTCGACGTTCGTAAATGGAGTTCCAGAGGTCCAGATCGCGCCAGCCAGGCGCGGTGTGAAGATAAAGGTGCCCGTGCCCGATCCACCCGGGCCGCCATTGCGCCGCCCGTTCATCGCCAGCGAGTAGACCTGCCCATTGATCATGCCGCCAATTGCCTGTGGCGACTTGGCATTGCGCACCACGGTCGCACCCGGGACAGTCACCCAGTTCTCGGCAGTGACGTTGTTTCCCGGTGCGAAGAACACCCAGTAATCAACGCCCTCGTCCCCATTAAAGGTGATAACCGCGCGCGCATCGCCTGCCGTGACGACCACATTGGTCGGTGGCGGAGCCGATTCACCGTTGTTGCCGCCGCAGCCCGCAACCAGCGCAACCGCCGCGCACAGCGCCCCACCCAGAGTCCAAAACCGCATTTGCCGATGTTCCTTGTCGTGCCGCGCATCCGAGCGGACGCCGCGGGCAGGCGGATTCTAGGCGACCACCGGCCTTGCGCAGGGCCGCGGGCGCCGGTACGGTCGGAGACGGGATGCACGCCGGTCCGGCGCAGCCCACCTTTGGGAAGACCTTGATGAGAAAAGCCGCCATGCAGCCGCACCACCCCCACTGCCCGGCACGCCTGCCCGGGCTGCTTTCCGCACTGCTTTGCCTGCTGCTGCCGGCGTTGCTGCTGGCCGCTGCGTCCAACGCGCAGGCGCAAGGCAAGACCGTCTACAAGGTGCAGTTGCCCGACGGCAAGATCGAGTTCACCGACTCGCCCCCGCCAGGCGCAAAGATCCTCGACACCATCACGCCGCAGACCAACATCACGCTGCCGCGCCCCGTGGCGCCGGCGGCCGGCACCGCCAGCGGCGCGGCGCCGCGGTCCGGCATCGATGCCGCCATGCGTGAAGTGGAGCAGGCCGAGCGTGCGCTGACGCAGGCGCGGCGCAATCGCGAAGCCGGTCGCGAGCCGCGCGAAGGCGAGACCCAGGGCATCCGCAGCGGCGGCACGCGCACCACTGCTGCCTATGAAGCACGGCAAAAGGCGCTGGAAGACGACGTCGCCAGCGCCGAAGAACGCGTCAAGCGCGCCCACGAGACGCGCAACGCGGCGCGTTGATGCGCTTGCACTGCGCCCGGCGCTGACCGCGCCGCCGCATCGTCTTCGAACACAAACAAGCATCAGTGCGAGTGGCACGCAGTAAGCTCGCCCGATGCACGCCACACGCGAAGCGCCCACCGCCGCAAGCGCGCTGATCGACGCTGCGCCCGCGTGGCGCCGCCTGGCTGCGGCGCTCGCACTGGGCACGCTCGGCGGTGTGGGCATGTGGTCGGTGGTGGTCGCGCTGCCGGCAGTGCAGGCCGACTTTGGCGTTGATCGCGGCGCGGCCTCGCTGCCGTACACGCTCACCATGATCGGCTTCGGCCTGGGCGGCATTGCCATGGGGCGGCTGACCGATCGGTTTGGCGTGGCGCGGCCGCTGGCGTTCGCGATCGTCGCGCTCGGAGTCGGCTATGTGCTGGCCAGCCTCGCGCCAACACTGCTCACCTACGCGCTGGCGCAAGGCCTGCTCATCGGCGCGCTCGGCAGTTCTGCCTTCTTCGGCCCCTTGATGGCCGATGTCTCGCACTGGTTTGAAAAGCGGCGCGGCCTGGCGGTGTCCATCGTGGCCTGCGGCAACTACCTCGCCGGCACCATCTGGCCGCCCATCGTGCAGCACCTGATCGAGACCGTCGGCTGGCGGCAGGCGCATCTGAGCATCGGCCTGTTCTGTCTGGTGACCATGCTGCCGCTGACGCTCGCCATGCGGCGCACGCCGCCGCATGCAACGCCGCACGCGAACGCGGCCGCTGCCACAGCGGCCAACGAACGCTACGCACGCCCGCTGGGCCTGGCGCCCAGCACGCTACAGACACTGCTCATCGTCGCGGGCGTGGCCTGCTGCGTGGCCATGTCGATGCCGCAGGTCCATATCGTGGCCTACTGCGGCGACCTCGGCTACGGTGCCGCGGCCGGCGCGCAGATGCTTTCGCTCATGCTGGGCTTTGGCATCGTCAGCCGGCTGGCATCGGGCTGGGTTGCCGATCGCATCGGCGGCCTGCGCACGCTGTTGCTCGGCTCGTTCCTGCAGGGCGTGGCGCTGCTGCTTTACATCCCGTTCGACGGGCTGTCATCGCTCTATGTTGTCTCGGCGCTGTTCGGCCTTTTTCAGGGCGGCATCGTGCCCAGCTACGCCATCATCGTGCGCGAACATTTCTCACCCAAGGAAGCCGGCAGCCGCGTGGGCCTGTGCGTGATGGCCACCCTGTTCGGCATGGCCTTAGGCGGCTGGCTCTCGGGCGAAGTGTTCGATCTCACGGGTTCGTATCGCGCGGCCTTCATCAACGGCGTGTTATGGACTCTGGTCAACCTGTCGGTGGTGCTGTGGCTGCTGCGGCGGCCAAACTCACGTCCCCGCCAGCCCGTTACGGCGGCGGCCGGATGACGCCAGGCGCCTTGCTCGCCCAGCCGCCCATGCGATCAAGCAGCCGGTCATTGGTCACAGCGGCAGCAGTGCCAGGCACCGTCGTGCAGCGACTGCTCGCGCAGCGCGGGCATCCTGTTCTGCAACTGCATACGCGCGGCGGTCGCCTTCCGTTTGTTCGCCCGCATACCGCTTGAAGTGCGACGCTAGCCCTCGACGGATCTGATCGAGTCCCACGACGGCGCCTGCACGAGTCATCGAGTTCCGACCGGATGTGAGCGGACTTCTGCTTTCGCTGCTGTTCTGATCACATCTGCCGCTTGGGCA
>JBIIZX010000438.1:0-3348 GCA_044346055.1 Burkholderiaceae bacterium
CCGCGGCTGACACCCAGACTCAGCAGCGCATCAATGCACCGGTTACACCATCAGAAACGCCCAAATGGCACGGTCACTTGCTCCACCAGGCCCATACAACAGTGACTGGTGAAACATCCGGGCTAGCTGAACAGTATTGCGGTTAAAACGCCGAGCGAACTGAAGTCACCGAGCCGATGCACGCGAGGACGATTGGGCTCTTGCTGTGGTTTGAGGGCATTGTTCGCCTTCGCCCTTCTCCGTGTTCTTCGGGTTCTTCGTGCTCTTCGTGTGATTGCTAAAGCGCTTGCGCTGCCTACATCCTGTCCGGAGCCGAGACGCCGAGCAGCCCGAGTCCGTTCCGCAGCACCTGACGGGCGGCCAGGAGCAGCGCCAGGCGGGCGTCGCGCGTTGGCGCTTCATCCACCAGCACGCGCTCGGCGTTGTAAAAGGCGTGGAAGTCGGCCGACAGATCCTTCAGATAGAAGCACAGCTGATGCGGCGCCAGCTCTTCGGTCGAGGTGGCGAGCAGCTCCGGGTAAGCGGCCAGCCGCTGCAACAGGGCCTGCTCCTTGGGCGCCACCAGCGGTGACAGGTCCACGCTCATCGCGCGCGCCTCCTCGAGACCCACACCGCGCTCTGCCGCCTGCGCGAGCACCGAGCAGATGCGCGCATGCGCGTACTGCACGTAGTAAACGGGGTTCTCCTCGGACTGCGACAGCGCCAGATCGATGTCGAACACGAACTCTGTGTCCGCCTTGCGCGAGGCCAGGAAAAACCGCGTCGCGTCCTTGCCCACCCAGTCGATGAGATCGCGCAGCGTGACAAAGCTGCCGGCGCGCTTGCTCATCTTCACTTCCTCGCCGCCCTTCATCACCCGCACCATCTTGTGCAACAGGTAGTCGGGGTAACCGGCGGGCACTTGCGTGCCCAGCGTATTGCCGGCCGCGCGCAGGCCGGCGCGCACCCGCGCCACGGTGCCGTAGTGGTCCGAGCCCTGCACATTGATGACCTTGGCAAAGCCGCGCTGGAACTTGGTGACGTGATAGGCGACATCTGGGACGAAGTAGGTGAAGGTACCGTCGGACTTGCGCATCACGCGGTCCTTGTCGTCACTGCCGGGCCCGCCAAAGCCCGCGATGTTCGCGATCTCGGTCGTTTTGAGCCACAGCGCGCCTTCGGACTCATAAGTCATGCCTGAGTCCGCCATCGCCTTGACTGCCGCCTCGACCTTGCCCTCGCTGTACAGCGAGGACTCGAGGTAGAAGTTGTCAAAGCGCACGCCAAAGGCCGCCAGATCCGCGTCCTGTTCGTTGCGCAGATAGGCCACGGCAAAGCGGCGGATGTTCTCCAGATCCTCGACCTTGCCGCTGGCGGTGACCGGCGTGCCGTCGCGCGCTGACTTGGTCTTGCCTTCGAGAAACTCGCGCGCGATGTCGACGATGTAGTCGCCGCGGTAGCCCACCTCGGCTTCATCGATGCTTTCGCCCTGCAGTTGCCGCAGGCGCAGTTGCACCGCCTTGGCAAGCGTGTCGATCTGTACGCCGGCGTCGTTGTAATAGAACTCGCGCGTGACCTGCCAGCCCTGGGTGGCCAGCAGATTGGCCAGTGCATCGCCGAGCGCCGCCTGGCGCGCGTGGCCCAGGTGCAGCGGGCCGGTGGGGTTGGCGGAGACGAATTCCACCATCACGCGCGCTCCGGCTTGCGTGTTCACGGTGCCAAAGCAGTGCTGCTCGCGCAGCACCTGGCGCACCACCGCCTGCTTGGCGCTGGCAGCGATGCGCAGGTTGATGAAGCCGGGGCCCGCAGTCTCCACGCTGTCGATCAAGCCCGCTGCTGCAGGGTTGGCCTTGAGCGCATCGGCAATCGCGGTCGCAACCTCGCGCGGGTTCTTCTTGAGCCCCTTTGCGACCTGCAGCGCGACATTGCACGCCAGATCGCCGTGCGCCTCCACCTTGGGGCGCTCGAGCACGATGGTGACGTCACCGGCGCCGAGGGCGGTCAGCGCCTGGCGAATCAGGTCAGCGACCTGCTGTTTGTGTTGGGCAAGCAAGGCTGGAGTGCGAGGGTGAAAGTGGGCCGCGCAGTCTACCGGCCGGGCTGCTTCTGCCTGGCCTGCCGGGTTGTGCTTGCTCGGGTGTGCGGCACGCCTCGCGCGCCCGCTCCATGGCCGCGGGCGGCCGCCTACTCCAGCCCCTTCTTCCTTCGCGCGCTGTGCGCGCTCTGGTGTGCGGAACGCTTCGCACGGACCCTCCCGCTCTACGGCCGTGGGTGGCCGGGCACGTTCTTCGTCTTGCCAAAGAAAGTGGGGACTCATTGGCTCGGCGCCTCCTTCCCTCGCGCGCTGCGCGCGCTCTGGTATGCGACACGCTTCGCACGGACGCGCCCGCTCCATGGCCGCGGGCGGCCACCTACTTTCTTTGTCTTGCCAAAGAAAGTAGGCAAAGAAAGGCGCGCCCGCTGAGACGGCCCCTGCGGGGCTCCCTTGCGCTGCTCGTCCGAGGCGGCGGTCGCCGAACTCGGCACGATCGCGCGCTGCGCGCGCGCCACGTGCCTCAGACAGCGGCTCCCTTGTTTTCCGCCTCGGACTGCGCTGCTCAGCGTCTCAGAGGGCAAGGGCGAAAGGGCTCCACCCTCCCCCCAGCCCTCTCCCTTTCCAGGGAGAGGGAGACCTACACCGCAGAGCGCCAGCACCGGCACCAGCGCTCGCGCCCGCGCGGCGCGTGCCACGCCTCGACGGTCCCCTCTCCCCGGAGTGGAGAGGGCCAGAGAGGGGCGTGGCTTGATCTGCCTGCCATCGAGGCCGCCGAGCAGCGGAGCCGAGGCGGGGGCTTTCGGCGAAAGAGTGCTTTAGCCCTCTTTCGCCGCCCGCCTCGACGAGCAGCACAGGGCAGCCGCGTAGCGGCCGGCATCGTTGGCGCGCCTTTCTTTGCCTACTTTCTTTGGCAAGACAAAGAAAGTAGGTGGCCCCGCGGCCATGAAGCGGAGCGTTCAAGCGAAGCCGGGCGCAGCCCAAGCGCTAGCGCCGCAAGCACAGCCAGCAAAGCGCACAACCAGCAAAGCGCACAACCAGCAAAGCGCACAACCAGCAAAGCGCACAACCAGCGCTGCGCTGTGGGAAACCAATAGTCGGTGGCCCCGCGGCCATGAAGCGGAACGTTCAAACAAAGCCGGGCGCAGCCCAAGCGCTAACGCCGCAAGCACGGCCAGCGAGGCCATGAAGTGGAACGTCCAAACAAAACCGTCGCAACCCAAGCGCTAGCCCGGATATTTCACCAGTATGAGGTCAGCGGCCACGTGCTTACGCGCGTTGTCAGAGGAGAACGAGGCCTGCAGACAACCGAGGATCGCCGATGCCAAAGTGTACGC
>JBIIZX010000439.1:0-3345 GCA_044346055.1 Burkholderiaceae bacterium
ACGGCGTCAAGGGTTCGCTTCGCCGCGCGTTCGCACGCCCTTGACCCCGCGCCCCGGCGCGGCCCCTCCAAAGCGACCGGCGGCGCCCGGTAGTCCCCCAGTCACCCACTCGAAATTCAAGAGAGGCAGAGTTATCCGCCTGTCCCCGCCACACCTCGAAGCCGCAAGGTGTGGCTCAACATGCGGCGTCGGCTGTTCTAAGCATGCGGGATCTTCGGAACTCTAGACACCCCTCACGTAGGGAGCCGACCCGCCCCCGTGTGGATTCGGATATTGATTATCAAAATCCGTGTAATCGGGATAAGCAGGAACATCTCCCCTTCCTCGCGGAATGTCCCTGTCCCGAGGGTCTGGCTTTTCATCCATCAAAATTCTCGAGCCAGCAGCACTCGCTAGATTAGCGCCAAGGCTAGGATTGATCACAGCCTCTGTCACGAGCGACGGGCCTAGTGCCGGGTCGGTCACTGGAGGCAACATCTGCATGTGTAGCTCAGCGATTCTCAGATAGCGCGGATCATTTACTGGGTCACGGGCCCAGCTGAGTGCTCTGTTAAGAAGCGCATCTGGATTATCCCGCTCGGCGGCCACCTTCCCATTCACAGCATCCTTCAGCTCCGCTAAGGCTACTTTTCCATCTCTGTTGCCGAATCCGTCCGCGGCCAGAATTAGGTTGTTAACTCCGCCTTTGTCCGCTTCGGACAGTTTTGCGTCCCTGTTGATCGAGGCCAATAGCGCTTCTTTATTGAATTCTCGATCCTCTGGAACAAGCGAAGTCGATGAGATGTAGCGTACGGACGGTTCTTCGCCAAGATTCAGACTACGGCTCATTGGTCCCAAGATTGTCTCCTTCTCGATAAGAAACGAATTCAGTTAGTTTTTCTTTCAAAAAATTTTTCGCAGAGTGTCTCGGGCTGCGCAACATGTTTTCTGTAACTGTGTCGCCTGCGCCTAATCGCAGGCCGGCTGGACTTGGATAAGGCAATTTCGGTGGACGGAATGGAGTGGGTCGCTTGGGCACTGCGCGACGCACTTTGCAGTAGCGAGTTGGTCCGCGGCGCCAAGCCGCTTGTAGCTCAGCGCACCGTCGTGCAACGGCTCGGCGATCAGGCTGCCCGCAGCGCAAATGACGTGGAGATGTAGAGCGCAAGCGGCGCGGCGTGCCGTTCAGGGTCACACGCCCAGGTAACGCTGCCACAACGAACGGTCAGCATTCAGCGCCGCCGAGTCGCCGGACCAGACCACGCGACCGCGCTCGATGATGGTGTGCGCGTCGGCCAGTTTCACCAACCGCTCGATGTATTTGTCGATGACCAGGATGCTCTGGCCGCCGTCCTTGAGCCGCTGCAGGCAGCGCCAGATGTCCTCGCGTACCAGTGGGGCCAGGCCCTCGGTGGCTTCGTCGAGGATCAGCAGGCGCGGATTGGTCATCAGCGCGCGACCGATTGCCAGCATTTGCTGTTCACCGCCTGACAGCTGGTTGCCCATGTTGTCGGCGCGCTCGGCAAGGCGTGGAAAGAACGCCAGCACCTTGTCGAGCGTCCAGGGATCGGCATGGCGCGCGCGATTGGCAGCAAAGGCGACCAGGTTCTCGAGCACCGTAAGATTGGGAAAGATCTGGCGGCCATCGGGCACGAGGGCGATGCCGAGCCGGCCGATCGCGTCGGTAGACAGGGTGTCGATGCGCTGGCCGTCAAAGCGCACCTCGCCCTTGCGCAGCGGCAGCAGTCCGAGCACGGTGCGGATGGTGGTCGTTTTGCCCATGCCGTTGCGGCCCAGCAGGGTCGCAACGGAGCCGGCGGCAACGCGAAGACGCAGGTCGAATAGCACCTGGCTCGTGCCGTAGCCGGCCTCGGCGCCTTCGACTTCGAGCAGGATCGTCATGACGCCGCCTGCGTCTGCGGGCCGCCGCCATCGCCGAGGCCGTGGCCAACGCCGGCGCCCAAGCCCTCGCTGTCGCTCTCGCCCAGGCGCTCGCCGTCTCTCTCGCCCACGCTCTCGCCAAGATATGCCTTGCGCACCTCGCCATTGGCGCGGATCGCCTCCGGTGTGCCAGTAGCAATGATGCGGCCGTACACGAGCACCGAGATCAAATCGGCGAGCTTGAACACGGCGTCCATGTCGTGCTCGACCAGCAGCATGGTGACGCTGCCTTTAAGCCGCGCCAAAAGCTCGATCATCCGCGCGCTCTCATCCGGCCCCTGGCCGGCCATCGGCTCATCGAGCAGCAGCAGCTTGGGATTGGTGGCAAGCGCCAGGGCGACTTCCAGCTGCCGCTGCTCGCCGTGCGCCAATGCGCCGGCCGGTGCGTCCTTGCGCGCGCCCAGGCCCACGCGGTCAAGGATGGTGGCCGCCTCATCAAACAGCTGCCGCTCGCGCGCCACCGGATGCCAGAAGCGCAGGCTGCTGCCGCTGCGCGCCTGCACGGCCAGTGCCACGCTATCGAGCGCCGGAAAGCGCTTGAACACATTGGTCACCTGGTATGAGCGCGCCAGCCCGCGCGCCACCCGTTCGTGCATCGCGCTGCGCGTGATGTCCTCGCCGTTAAAAATGATGCGGCCCGCATCAGGCTGCAGCGCGCCGGAGAGCTGGTTGATCAGGGTCGACTTGCCGGCCCCATTGGGGCCAATCAGCGCGTGAATCGTGCCGAGCTCAACGTCAAAGGCCACGCCGTCGGTGGCGGTGAGGCCGCCGAAGCGCTTGACCAGGTGCTCCACGTGCAGCAGGGCCATCAGCTGCGCCTTCGCACGACCAGGCCCGTGAGCCCCTGTGGCGCGGCAAAGACGACGACCAGCAACAGCACGCCCAGCGCAAGGTGCCAGTACTCGGTGTACTGCGACAGCACTTCCTCCAGCAGCAGCAGCACGGCCGCACCGGTGGGGCCGCCGTAACGAAAGCCGATGCCGCCCAGGATCACCATGATCACGAGCGATGCGCTCTGGGTCCAGTGCAACGCCACCGGCGAGACGAAGCTGTTGTGATTGGCAAAGAGAACGCCGGCCAGCCCGGCCAGCGCCCCGGCAATGACAAAGGCGATGAGCCGCAGTTGGTAGGTTGAAAAGCCAATGGCCTGCATGCGTGCCTCGTTTTCGCGTACGCCCACCAGCGCGCGGCCGAAGCGCGACTCCACCAGCCGGTTCAGCAGGACAATCACGGCGGCAAAAATGGCGAGGACGACGTAGTAGAAGGTGATGTCGTTGGCCAGATCAATGCGCAGTCCGGCACCGAGGGCCAGCGTCGACTTGCCCGGCAGGTTGAGTCCATCCTCGCCGCCATAGGTCTTCAGTCCCACGGCCAGGTAGTAGACCATCTGCGCAAAGGCGAGCGTGATCATGATGAAGTAGACGC
>JBIIZX010000440.1:0-3344 GCA_044346055.1 Burkholderiaceae bacterium
CGAAGAAATGCGCCAGTCCAATCACATCATCAAGCAGTGCATCGACTGGCTGCGCAAGAACCCGGGTCCGGTGATGATCGACGATCACAAGATCGCGCCGCCATCGCGGGTCGAGATGAAGTCGAACATGGAACAGCTCATTCATCACTTCAAGCTGTTCACCGAGGGCTTTCATGTGCCGCCGGGCGAGGCTTACGCAGCGGTTGAGCACCCCAAGGGCGAGTTCGGCATCTACCTGGTGTCCGACGGCGCCAACAAGCCGTTTCGCCTGAAGATCCGCGCGCCGGGTTTTCCGCACCTGCAATCGCTCGACGAGATGGCCCGTGGCCACATGATTGCCGATGCGGTGACCATCATCGGCACGCAGGACATCGTGTTTGGGGAGATCGACCGATGAAGAATGCTCGCAGTTGGCTATTTGCGCTCATCACGCTCAGCTCGGTTTCGTTTGCCTCTCCGTCCGTGGCTCAGGTTACCGATGATGAGAGGCGTGCGACCGCGACTGCGGAGGCTTGGCTACTGGTCATGGACGTTGGACGTTTCGGCGAAGCGTGGGAAGGCGCAAGCACTGGCTTTCGTGCTGCTGTTTCTAGGGACGCGTGGGTGAAGCAGGCCGCGGCCGTTCGCAGTCCCCTTGGCAACGTCAAGTCACGCAAGGTCGTGAGTCTCTCGAGCCAGAAGAACCCTCCTGGTGCGCCTTCCGGCGACTACGTGATCGTCGTGTTCGAAACCGACTTCGCCGAATCCTCTCCAACTCGGCGCGAGACGGTGTCCGTGTATCGGGAGGTCGACGGCAGTTGGCGGGTTACCGGGTACTTCGTCCGCTGACAAAATGAGTGCAGTTTTGAAACCTGTCTCGCATCTCTCCATCGACGCGCTGCGCCGGATCGACCGCGAAGTCGCCAAGTTTCCGGCCGACCAGAAGCAATCGGCGGTGATGGCTGCGCTCGCCATCGCGCAGGTTGAGCACGGGTGGCTCACAAAGGACTTGATGCAGGAGGTCGCCGACGTCCTGCAGATGCCGGCCATCGCGGTGTACGAGGTCGCGACCTTTTACACGATGTACAACCTGGCTCCGCTGGGGCGCCACAAGATCACCATCTGCACCAATCTGCCTTGCGCACTGTCAGGCGCCAACCGCGCCGCCAAGCACCTGCAGGACAAGCTGGGCGTGGGCTTTGGCGAAACCACCGCCGATGGCGAGTTCACGCTCAAGGAAGGCGAGTGCCTGGGCGCCTGTGGGGATGCGCCGGTGCTGCTGGTCAATAGCCACCGCATGTGCAGCTGGATGAGCAACGACAAGCTCGATGCCCTGATCGACGAGCTCAAGACTGGCAAGGGGTCGGCGACATGAGCCCGCTCGGCCGTCCGAAGGGCGAATTCCTGAGCGCTCAGCGCGAAGGTGTCCAATGAGCGCGCAGACCTGCTTTCACGGCCGTCATATCAACCCGCTGATCCTGGCCGGGCTGGACGGCAACAACTGGCGCCTGAAGGACTACGAGCAGCGCGGCGGCTACAGCGCTCTGCGCAAGATCCTGACCGAGAAGATCACGCCCGACGTGGTGATTGCCGAGATGAAAAAATCGGCGCTGCGCGGTCGTGGCGGTGCCGGCTTTCCCACGGGGCTCAAGTGGAGCTTCATGCCGCGCCAGTTTCCGGGGCAGAAGTATCTCGTGTGCAATTCGGACGAAGGCGAGCCCGGCACGTTCAAGGACCGCGACATCCTTCGCTACAACCCGCACATCGTGATCGAGGGCATGGCCATCGCTGCCTATGCGATGGGGATCACGGCGGGCTACAACTACATCCACGGCGAAATCTGGGCCGAGTACGAGCGCTTTCAGCAGGCGCTGGATGAAGCGTTTGCCGCCGGCTACCTCGGCCAGCACATCATGGGCTCGCAGTTCAGTTTCAACCTCTACGCAGCGCACGGCTACGGCGCCTACATTTGCGGCGAGGAAACAGCGTTGCTCGAGTCGCTCGAGGGCAAGAAGGGCCAGCCGCGCTTCAAGCCGCCGTTTCCCGCGAGCTACGGCCTGTACGGCAAGCCCACCACCATCAACAACACCGAGACCTTCGCCGCGGTGCCTTGGATCATCAACAACGGCGGCGAGGCCTTCCTCGCCCTGGGCAAGCCCAACAATGGCGGCACCAAGATCTTCTCGGTCTCGGGTGACGTCGAGCGGCCCGGCAACTTCGAAGTGCCGCTCGGCACCCCCTTCGCCAAGCTGCTCGAGCTGGCTGGGGGCATGCGCGGCGGCAAGCAGATCAAGGCGGTGATCCCCGGTGGCTCATCGATGCCGGTGCTGCCGGGCGAGGTGATGATGGCCACCGACATGGACTACGACTCGATCGCCAAGGCCGGCTCGATGCTCGGCTCTGGCGCGGTGATCGTGATGGACGAAACGCGCTGCATGGTCAAATGCCTGGAGCGCCTGTCGTACTTTTATTACGAGGAGAGCTGCGGCCAGTGCACGCCGTGCCGCGAAGGCACCGGCTGGCTGTATCGCGTGGTGCACCGGATCGAGACCGGCAAGGGCAAGCCCGAGGATCTGGACCTGTTGAACTCGGTGGCCGACAACATTCAGGGCCGGACCATCTGCGCACTGGGCGATGCCGCGGCCATGCCGGTCCGCGCGTTCATCAAGCACTTTCGGAAAGAGTTTGAGCACCACATCGAGCACGGCCACTGCCTGGTACCGGAGTACGTGTAGTGGCGCTCCGGTGGGTTTCGTTGCAGTTGAAATGCAAGCGGGCGCCCGGCCGCCCGAAGCCCGCTTGCCTAACTAATCGCTGCGAGTGCACGTGCGAGCGCGCAGCGCTCGCGTACACGAGCAGCGGACACATTTATGGTTGAAGTCGAGATCGACGGCAAAAAAGTTGAAGTGCTGGAAGGCAGCATGGTGATGGATGCTGCCAATCAGCTCGACATCTATGTGCCGCACTTTTGCTATCACAAAAAGCTGTCCATCGCGGCCAACTGCCGCATGTGCCTGGTGGAAGTGGAGAAGGCGCCCAAGCCGCTGCCCGCCTGCGCCACGCCGGTGACGCAGGGGATGATCGTGCGCACGGCCAGTGTGAAGGCCAAGCAGGCGCAGAAGTCGGTGATGGAGTTCCTGCTCATCAACCATCCGCTTGACTGCCCGATCTGTGACCAGGGCGGCGAGTGCCAATTGCAGGACCTGGCGGTGGGCTACGGCGGCTCCAACAGTCGCTATGACCTGCCCAAGCGCGTCGTCTTTCACAAGGGCCTGGGGCCGCTCATCTCTGCCGAGGAGATGACCCGCTGCATCCACTGCACGCGCTGCGTGCGCTTTGGCCAGGAGATCGCGGGCCAGATGGAG